>JBIKKD010000124.1:0-4587 GCA_044360565.1 Kapaibacterium sp. (SeqCode) | reverse complement strand
CGCATATGGAGTCGCAATTGCGCATCAAGATTTGAGAGGGGTTCATCGAAAAGAAAAACCCTTGGTGTGCGAATGATTGCCCGGCCCAATGCCACGCGTTGTCTTTGTCCGCCCGAGAGTTGTTTTGGTTTTCTGTCGAGCAATGTTTCAAGTCCAACAAGTTCAGCCACTTCCTGCACGCGTTTTTTGATTTCGCTCGGATTCACTTTGCGGAGAGATAATGGAAATCCCAGATTTTCAGCCACCGAGAGATGCGGATAGAGGGCATAATTTTGGAAAACCATGCCGATATCGCGTGCTTTGGAAGGCATATCATTGACGATTTGATCATCAAAGAGCAATTGGCCGCCGGTGATATCTTCAAGTCCTGCAATCATCCGAAGCACCGTGCTTTTTCCGCAACCCGATGGGCCGACAAGCACAAGCAATTCACCGGGATTGATGGTGAGTGATAAATCGGGAATTATCTGTTTTCCTGATTCATATTCTTTGACAATATGTTGTAAAGTGACTTGTGTCATGAATGCTCCAAAATATTCTCTTTTACTCTGCTATATTATTCATCGCAATTGAAGGGCGGACAAATGAGCATAGACTCCATTTTGTGCAATCAATGCATCATGAGTTCCATATTCAATGATTGAGCCTTTGTCGAAGACTGCTATAGCATCACAGTTTTTGATGGTTGATAATCTATGTGCGATGATGATTGTGGTTCTCGATTCCATGAGTCTTTCCAATGCTTCACTGATGAGATGTTCCGAAGATGAATCAAGTGAACTTGTTGCTTCATCAAGGATTAATATCGGTGGATTTTTGAGTATTGCTCTCGCGATTGCAATTCTTTGTCTTTGTCCACCGGAAAGCGTGATTCCTCTTTCACCAACAATGGTATCATATCCTTCGGGGAATCGCTCAATGAATTCCTTTGCATTGGCAAGTTCAGCGGCTTTCATGATCTCATCAAATTCAGCATGAATATTTCCATAGCGAATATTCTCGGCAATTGTTCCACCAAAGAGCACGATGTCTTGTGGCACTATGCCGATGGATGCTCGAATGCATGATAAACCGAGTTCGGAAGCGGGGATTCCATCATAGGAGATCACTCCTTCGCTAGGCTGATAAAATTGCTGTATAAGTGATGCCGTTGTGCTCTTGCCAGCTCCACTTTCACCAACGAATGCAATGCGTTGACCTGATTTAATTTCGAGATTGATGGATTTCAATGCCGGAATATCGGGTCTGGAATGATAATGAAAATTCACATCTTTCAAAGAAATCGAATGCAAAGGTCTGAATTTTTTGTTTTGATCACTTGAATCAATCATTTCGATGTCTGCATCGAGAATTTCTCTCAATCTGACCGAAGCACCAAGTGCCTTTTGTATCTGACCCAGCAATTCTGCAAAACTTCCCATTGCTCCGCCCACAAACATCGCATAAATGAGGAATGTTGCAAAGTCACCAACAGTTATGGTTCCTTGTTGTACAAGACTTCCGCCATACCAAATGACGCCGGCAATACCACCAAAAAAGGTGAAGAGAATGAATGATACAAATGCCGAGCGTAATTTTGCGGTGCGTATTGCAAGACCAATCATATTCTGCAGTGCGCCATGATAACGCTTTGTTTCAAATTGCTCATTGGTAAAGGATTTCACGCTTGAAATTGCTTGTAGTGTTTCCTCTATAATGGTGGCTGACATTGCAAGTGCATCTTGCGTTTTTGTGCTTTGCTTTCTGATGAAGCGACCAAACATAACGGCAATCAAGACAAGAATTGGCAGTGCCAGTAGAACGGGCAATGCAAGATCGAGTCCTGCAGTGAGAATAAAACCAATGCCACCAATCATGAAAATGGTCTGTCTCAGGAGTTCAAGTACCGTAAAAGCAAAGGTTTCTTGAATTTGGGAAAGATCAGAAGATAATCTCGAAGAAAGTTCGCCCACTCTGCGTTCGGCAAAGAAATTCATGGGTAATCGAATGATATGATCGAATGCTTTGGTGCGCAATTCCGCGAGTGATGTCTCGGTGATGCGGGCAATCGTCATAGAAGCGAAGAATCGAATGGTACTTTGGACAGCGATCAGGATGAGGAGCCAAAGTGCAAGCATGCCAGGTGAAGGAGCAATGCCAAAGAGTCCATGAGATTGTTCAGGATGAATGAATCCATCGAGCATCGTCCCGATCATGGCCGGAAAAATGAGTCCTATAGATGCCGTGATCAGCATGATTATGAGTGCCATAATGCCTTTTACTGCATGCGGCCTGTAAAAACTCAAGAGAAATCTGATTTGCGCACTTGATTCACTTGAATTCATGCGCTTTGAATGTTGTTTGTCCATTGTAATAGTATTAATGTTGTATTAGCTGAACCATCAACAAAGATTATTCAAGTGATGTGGGTGAATCCGCGGGGAATTCTCATTTTTGTCACAACAATTACAAAATTACAATGAAAATATTCGATACATTCACCAAACCGGCATTTCCTTCGAGTGATCAGCCAATTCCTGAGTGTCCAGAGGAATTTTTCTTCCTTCGTGATGTGGAGCATTCCATCATTCATATGATTAAAGGAGAAAAAGTATTCACTGAAGGCGAAGGATGCGGTCGCTTGGGATTCATCATCTCTGGAAGCATTAAAGTATATAAAGACAGTCCGAGCGGTAGATCAATGACATTGTATAGAATTGGCCCTGGCAAAAGTTGCATACTTTCGATGTCTTGCGCTTTGTCGAATCCTATACATCAGGCATCTGCTATAGTTGAGGAGGATGCATGGGTGATCACGCTCAGACCCGATATATTCAGAACGCTCATGAATGACTCTGAAGATGCAAGAAATTATGTATTCACACAATTTGCGCTTCGCATGACTGATAATATGGTGCTGATTGAAGAAGTGGTCTTCAAAAGGATGGATCAAAGACTCGCCGAAACTCTCATTGAACGCTCGCACTCTGGAAAAGAATTCATTAAAATGACGCATGAGGAATTGGCTATTGAACTTGGAACGGCACGAGAGGTGATTAGTAGATTATTGAAAGAACTTGAAGTTTCCGGACTAGTTAGATTGCAAAGAGGAAGCATTGAAATCATGGATGTGAAAGCATTATCTCAAAAAGGAGTGTGAAATGTCAGCCTACTATGAAGTCACAATGGAAGTTGATTCCTCCATTGCCGAAGAATGGGTGGAATATATGCGCTCGGAACATATCCCTGAAGTTATGCAAAAACATGTGTTTTCATCATGTCAATTCCTGAGAATCATTGAGCCTGCCAAAGAAGGATTCGAATGTTTTCGCATCACATATGAAGCGGAGAATTTATCCTCCATTCAGGAATATCGTGCTGAATTATCTCCCGAATTGCAAAGAAAACATAATGAGCGCTATGGCGAATATGCAAAAGGTTCGAGAAGAGAAATGATCGGTGAATTCGGAATCGCTTTCTCTGAACAATCGTGATGGAACAAATGAATCTCTATTCAATTCCAAATGCTGAACATTTGCAAATCCTCTGCATTGAAGCAGGACCTGTGGCTACCAATGGCTATATGTTAATGGATATGGAATCAAAAGCAGCAGTCATTATTGATGCTCCACATCAAAGCGTGAGACTCTTTGAGGCCTATGCCGAGGAAAAAGAGTTGAAGATTTCCGCATTATGGCTCACGCATACACATTGGGATCATACAGCTGATGCAGAATTGTGTGCTGAAAAAGGTTGGGACATTCTTGTGCATCCACTTGATGCCTATCGTTTGCTTAATCAGTCTGCTCATACCGTATGGCCACTTCCATTCACATTGGGAAATGTGCAATATACAGGTACAATCGACCAAGGCGATATTATCACTTGCGGAGATTGGAAATGCGAAGTCATTCATACTCCCGGACATACTGAAGGTGGGGTATGTTTTATTGATCGCTTGCATTCATGCATCTTTGCCGGAGATACCTTATTTGCAGGAAGCATCGGCAGAACAGATTTACCCGGTGGCGACATGAATACATTGCTCAATTCCATCAAAAATTCATTGCTCGAATTGCCTAAAGACATGATAGTGTTTCCGGGTCATGGTCCATTAACGACCATTGGTGATGAAAAAGAAAGTAATCCATTTTTACATTGAAATTCATCTGATTTCACGGATAGATTTAATGATGAACAACTATTCATATTTCAGTAATAGAGTACTCACCATCCTTTCTCTAATTTGCATCTCATTGTTTGCGGGATGCTACTCTTTCACCGGTGGATCCGTTCCGGATCATCTGAAGACAATAAGTCTGACGGCCGTTCAAGACAATAGCGGTTTTGGAAATCCTCGATTCAGAGATGTGCTCACGAGGAGATTGCTCGACAAATTTCGTAATGACAATACCCTCGTGCTTGTTGAGTCCAATGGCGATGCCCAATTACAGTCCACCATCATTCGAATTGTTGATGAAGTTGTATCGGTCAGCCCCGGTGAAGTTGAAAGAGAAAGAAGAATCACTGTATCGGTGGAAGCCGAATACACAGATTATGTGAAAAGAAAGCAAGTCTGGAAAAGAACATTCTCAAACTTTCAAGTCT
>JBIKKD010000275.1:0-14188 GCA_044360565.1 Kapaibacterium sp. (SeqCode) | reverse complement strand
GCGAACCTTTGGGAATTTCTCAGCATCAGGTGTATAAGCATTGAATCTGTTCTGTGCGAACGAGACTCCTATTGCCGAGAAAATCACCATGAATATGGCGAGTGATCGTAATAATAGAATCATTGAAGATTCTCCAATCGATTATGAAATAAAGTTTAAATCAATGTAAACAACCCGTGAAATGCTGCATTCTCACGGAATTGATAAAGTAAAGACAATGAAAAGAACAAAAAGTCACTATTCTCTTCAAGAAAAGGCGACTGGTCTTTCCATTATAGAAAATGTTTTATTCCCGGCATCCAATTCGGCCATTACACCTAGTGGAATTGTCATTTTACTCTTGACATGCCCAATAGGAAGACCATAAACAGCAGGTATACCTAACGAAGTAATCCGAGATTCCAAAACTTCCTGCAAAGAGAATGATACTTCAAAACCCGGTACTCTCTTCGCTTCGCAATTTTTAAATTGACCAAGAATGATACCTGCACATTGTTGAAGCTTACCGGCAAGCCATAATTGCGTGAGCATTCTATCTATACGATATGGTTCTTCAGCAATGTCTTCAAGAAATAACAAGGAATCCTTCGTATCGATTTCATAAGGCGTACCTAGCGTTGCTACTATCATGGATAAATTGCCACCTGTTAGTCTTCCTTTTGCAATACCCTTGGATAATGTGGTCATTCTCGAATCAGTGAATGATATCGGAGTGTATTCAGGTGAAATCGGTTCTGTAATTATCACATCCGCACTTGGTTTGCACAATGCTTTTTTAAAATAATCAACAGTGAAAGAGTCAAAGGTTGAAGATGCAACGGGTCCATGATATGTGATGACATTGCTAAGTTTGGTAATGGCTACAAGCAAAGCAGTGATATCGCTATAACCAATGATGATTTTTGGATTAGCCCGTATAACGCCAAAATCCAACATTGGAAGAATTCTCATCACGCCATACCCACCTCTTGCACAAAGAATGCAATCTATGTCAGGTCTTTCCACAAATTCCATGAACTCTGCCGCCCTTTCTGAGTCAGGAGCAGAGAGATATCCATATTTTCTTGTTAATGTATTGCCCAATACAATTGAATAACCACTTGCCTTCAACAAAGCAATGCCTTCTTGAATCTCTGCATTATCAACGCCACTTGCGGGAGCGGTAATTCCAATTGTAGATCCTTTTTTCAATGCGGAAGGAAGCAATGAAACAAAATCAGAGTGCTTGTTCATATTATTGGAAAGCACGGACTCAGTTGCATTCACAAATTCTCCGTTTCCGGTACTTGCTTTTGCTTGAATCGATGCAAAGCCAAATACTGAAAAACTTGCTCCAACAGAGTGAAGAAATGATCTGCGTTTCATCATGATCTCAAACTATGGTTTGTACAAAAGCAATAGAAAATAAAGGCTTAATCCACGGTTTGTTTTGTAAAGAATATAACTTACCATGGTCCTAAAAATACGAAAATTCAGAGTTTTCCACACCACTAATTGCCATTAGAAGTGGAATTTCATGGTTTTTTCCATTTCATGTTAAATATGCACTGAATTCATTTATGCTTTTGAGCATGAATGTTCAATCTTTTTTTCATAAATTCCGCCATAAATTTCCGGTGAGAATTATGAAATTTCCTTCTCAAATTGATCGAAGATTGGTACTGAAAGCAGGTCTGATGCTGGCAACACCAATGCAAACATTCTCAGTTCTTCAAAGTACTGAGAGTGAAAACCATAAATCGTTGAATGAAAATGACTTATGGCAATCCATCAGAACCGAATTTCCGATGGACAGAACAATGATCAATTTGAATAATGGGGGAGTAAGTCCCAGCCCTAGATCAGTGATGCAAGCATTACATACCGGTTTGGATTATGCAAATCAAGCTCCCGCAAGAAATATTTGGCAACAACAAGAGCCCGGATTGGAAAGGGTGAGACAAGGAATTGCTCAAGTGTTTGGCGTTTCTAATGAAGAAATAGCCATTACGAGGAATGCAAGTGAAAGTTTACATCATATTCAAATGGGTCTTACCTTACAAAAAGGAGATGAAGTTCTCACTACCGAACATGATTATCCAAGGATGCTTACCGCTTGGGAACAAAGATCTAGAAGAGATGGCATAATAATTAAAAAAATACCAATTGTCATTCCCGTCATGGATCCGATGGATATAGTGAATGCTTTTAAACAGGCTATCAATAAAAAGACAAAAGTCATTCATGTGTCTCATGTTGCATTTTGTTCTGGTCAAATCTATCCTGTCAAGGAAATTTGCATGCTAGCCAAGGAAAAGGGTATTGAATGTATAGTTGACGGAGCACATTCATTTGCTCATTTCCCATTTACTCAAGAAGATCTCCAATGTGATTATTTCGGGACATCACTCCATAAATGGCTTTATGCCCCGGTTGGAAATGGAATGCTTTATGTTACCAAAGACAAAATTTCGTCGATTTGGCCACTCATGGCTGCTGGACCCGAAATGAATGATTCAATAAAGAAGTTTGAGGAGATAGGTACTCATCCTGCCTCTTTGCATAATGCAGTGACTGAAGCAATAGCTTTTAATGAAAGAGTTGGTCTTGAAAGAAAAGCTTCGAGATTGAGAGAATTGCAATTGCGATGGATAAACCGAATCAAGGATGATCCCAGAGTGAGTTTTATGACGAATATCAAAGATTCAACTCAATGGTGTGGATTGATGGTTTTCAGAATCGAAGGCTTTGATCATGCCAAAATCGGGGAATACCTATTCAATACTCATAGAATAATTACCACGCCCATTAAGTATGCCAATATAGATGGGATAAGAATTACGCCGAACATATACATTTCGGACAGTGAAATTGATTATTTTGCGGAGATTCTTCTCTCAATACTGAGAGGCCAGGTCAAAGGATTGCAAGGATGATCACCACTCAATTCATTGTGTTCATCAATTTGACCTATAATACTTTCGTGTAGAAAACACTATGTCCAATGAACAATATCTGTGGATAGGTTTCCATATCTTCATTCTCATAATGCTTGCATTAGATATTGGTGTTTTTCATAAGAAAGCACATGCAGTTTCAGTGAAAGAAGCATTATGGTGGAGTGCTTTTTGGATTGCCCTTGCGGGTCTTTTTGCAGTTGGTGTGTTTTTTTTGCGATCGACGGTACAGGCAACAGAGTTTGCGACTGCATACTTAATTGAAAAATCGCTCAGTGTCGACAATCTCTTTATTTTCCTTACTATCTTTAATTATTTTAAAGTCCCAGACAAATACCAACATAAAGTCTTGTTTTGGGGTGTTCTCGGTGCTTTGGTGATGCGTGCTTTGTTTATAATTGTCGGTGTGGCAATTCTGGCAAAGTTTAAATTCATCATTTATATTCTTGGTGCCTTCCTTGTATTTACCGGCTTCAAATTATTTTTCTCTAAAGATGATGTAGAGTTTAAACCTGAATCTTCATGGACATTAAAATTGGTTCGTAGATTCTTTGGTGTTTCGAAACATTATCATGAGGATAAGTTTTTCGTAAGAAAAATGGGGTATGTCTTCGCTACTCCACTCTTCCTTGTATTAGCGCTAGTTGAAACAACAGATTTGGTATTTGCTTTGGATTCCATTCCGGCGGTTTTGGCTGTTTCTCCTGATCCTTTCATTGTTTATACATCGAATATTTTTGCAATTCTTGGTTTGCGATCACTGTATTTCGCATTAGCAGGAGTTGTGGGATTATTCCACTATCTCAATTTTGGTCTTGCAATCATTTTGAGTTTTATAGGTGTGAAAATGATGATCAGTGGAATCTATCATGTACCCATACATTTCGCCCTTCTCTTTGTTCTCATCATACTGGCAGCATCCGTGATTCTTTCTTTGGTATTTCCCAAAAAAGAAAGTTCAATTGAACCTACATGATGAGTATCAATCCAAAGTATACATGAAAGTTTGAACAGTTCAATTTGTACTGTTTGTAATCTCATTTAAATACAATTGTCACAACCATATTATGACTAGTCCAGCTTTTGAATATGTAAAACATTCTATTGACTATGCATCATATAAGGAAGCATTTTCACTGAAAGCACATGCTCCGATAGGAGATATGACAGAAAAAGAGAAAGAAATGTTTGCCTATTATGAATTGAATTGGGCAAGAAGCACTAGAGTTGAAAAAGTATATCAACCCTCTGAGCAAGCTTTGCAGACATTGCAAACAATGAAATCAAATCAAACTTGGATTGTCATTACAGAAGGTTGGTGTGGAGATTCAGCACAGTCCCTTCCTATCATTGCCGCTCTAGCTCAAGCATCGGAAGGAAGGATTGAATTACGAATTGTGTCAAGAGATGAGTATCCAGAATTATTGGAAAAATATCTTACAAATGGCTCAATGAGCATCCCAAAGCTGATTGCATGTGACATACAGGGAAATGAAGAATGGATTTGGGGACCCAGGCCAAAAAAAGCGCAGGAATTGTTTGATGAACTCCGCGCACAGAATGCTGAAAAGCAAGAAATATATAAGTCATTACATGGTTTCTATGCTAAAGACAAAGGTCTGTGCATTGAAACCGAAATCATTGTTCATTGTGTTTAATCAATATGTTTTTTTTGGGAGCGAAAGCAATGTTGAAAATGTTGATCAAAGCCATGCTGGTGATCGGTACTTTTTTTCTTACTGAACAGATCTCAGCTCAGGGTGTGACCTTCCTTATCAAAGGGAAAGTAGTGGATGGTCAAAAGAAAGCTTTGCAAGGTGTGCAAGTTGTCGCAAAAGATGGCGATGAAGTATCCGGCAAATCGAAGACGACTGTAAATGGTGAATTCACCATGACATTAAAACCCGGTAGATACTACTCCATGTCATTTGATAGAAATGACTTATTCATGGCCAAACAAGATTTTAGAGTTCCTGATGGAACATCTTATCAAGAAATATCTCAAGAATTTCAACTAAGAACATTCGCAAAAGGGGATACCATTCAACAGTTTCCTCTGTTTCCGGCCGGACAGTCAAATGCAATGCCTTCGCCACTCTTTACGATGATTCCGGAAATGTTGAAAAAGATGCCTCATCTGAAGATCAAAGTATTGGTATCGGAAGGTAAAGTAACCGAAAAGAAAACAAAAGCTGAAAAGAAAAAGAAGTCTGACAAGAAAGCAAAAAGTAATAAAGAGACTAGTACTATACCTGCTCAAACATTATATGATCTAAGAGTGGAAGAGATTCGTTCCAAACTTGCTATCGCAGGAGCACCGGAATCTCGATTTACATTTGAAAAGGCAAATCTTAAAACACCAATCGATGTATCGGTGATCATTACTACATTAGCGAGCGATTTTTAACCAGGCATACCATGAGAACATTGTCGGCATATTTCCTAATACTGTTTGGTTCACTTGTAATCGTTAAAGGTTCTGAGCTTCCTATTCTCATTGCTATGAAGAATGAGATGCAGAGAACGATGGAAGGATTATCTAAGCAAAGTAATCCACCATATTTTCTTTCTTATGCGGTAACTGAAACAAAGACAATTCGGATGTCGGCATCATTTGGCAAATTGAAATACACAGAGAATGTTTCATCTCGAATTCTCGACATTGATATTCGAGTCGGGAACTATGAATTAGACAATACGCATACTATCCGTGGATCTAGATTTGAATTCGGTGGTGGAGGAAAAGGAATTGAACTTCCGATGTCTGATGATGAAAAAGCGATTCGTGCAGTCATATGGAATGCTACGGATAAACTGTACAAAAAATCAGTTGAGCGATATGGAAAAGTACTAACCAATCGTGCTGTCAAAGTTAAAGAAGAAGATAGTTCAGCTGATTTTTCTAGACAACAAATCGTGCGATATGTTGAGGATGAGCAAACATTTTCCATCGATTCATTACAATGGCAGGAAAGGATTAAAAGACTTTCTGCTCTGTTTTCGGAAGACCCCAAGATTTATACAGGTGAAGTCTATTTTCAAGCTGATATCATCTCAAAGTATTTTGTGAGTTCAGAAGGAAGTCTCATTCAGCAAAGTGAACCTAATGTTCGCATGTTTGCTTCTGCATCAACAAAAGCCGATGATGGCATGACGCTTCCGCTGTTCTCAAGTTATTTCGGATTCTTGCCTGAGAATTTACCCAATGAGGAAAAAGTAGCAAGTGATATTCAATCCATGATTAAAACTATGGGTCTTTTGAGACTTGCACCCTTGGCTGAAACATATTCTGGTCCCGCTATTCTATCAGGGCCAGCATCAGGTGTGTTTTTTCATGAAATATTCGGACACCGTGTAGAAGGTCATCGTCAAAAAGATCCGAATTCATCACAGACATTCAAATCATTCCTGAATAAAAAAATTCTACCTGATTTTATTGATGTTGTGTTTGATCCGGGCTTGAAGACATTGAATGGTCAAGATATTGTTGGTCATTACAAATACGATGATGAAGGTGTCAAGGCAGAAAAAGTGATTGCAGTTGAAAAAGGTATCTTCAAGAACTTTCTCATGAATCGCTCACCAATTGAATCGTTTCCGGTTTCGAATGGACATGGCAGAAGGCAACCTGGATTACGACCCGTTTCAAGACAGTCGAATTTGTTGGTACAAGCTTCGCAAACAGTTGCTTTTGATTCATTGAGAACATTGCTTCGTGAAGAATGTTTGAAACAAAACAAAGAGTATGGATTGTACTTTGTTGAAATTTCTGGTGGATTTACTTTTACGGCAAGAACTATTCCAAATGCTTTCAATGTTCAACCACTCGTGGTGTATAAAATCTATGCCGATGGAAGGCCGGATGAGCTTGTTCGTGGCGTTGATTTGATTGGTACTCCGCTTACCACCTTCAATAATATAATTGCCGCTTCTCACGATATCGGCATCTTCAATGGTGTCTGTGGCGCTGAGTCAGGTGGTGTTCCGGTTTCCGCAAGCTCACCTTCACTCTTTGTAAAGACAATTGAAGTTCAGAAAAAACAAAAGTCGCAAGCAAAACCACCATTGCTTGATTCACCATTGACCAAACCAAAACCATAATATATGATCGGCCAAATTCTCATTCATCTCTTATTTGCGACAGCTCTCATCGGCACGGGTTTTTATGCCTTTGCACTGAAAGGAAATGAAAGAGCGGCAGATATTGGTAGATTCCTGTTCAGGTTCACGACCATTGGAATTGTTATATCATTTCTCGCTATTCTCTGGCTCGTCTTTAATCATCGATTTGAATACCATTATGTCTGGAATTATTCCTCAAAAGAATTGCAGGCTTGGTATTTATTTGCCGCAGGCTATGCCGGACAAGAGGGCAGCTTCATGTTATGGACACTTTGGGTGGCTGTACTAGGTGTAGCTCTTTCTGCCTTTGGTCGAAGAAAAGGTATGGAATCTGAAATCATGGTCTTTTACTCATTGATCCTTGTTTTCTTATTACTATTATTGGTCATCAAGAATCCATTTGCTTATGTATGGGAAACATTTGCAAAAGATGGAGTTGCCGAGGGATTTGTCCCGCAAAATGGGAAAGGGTTGAATCCACTCCTGCATAATGTATGGATAACCATTCATCCTCCAATCCTCTTTACCGGATTTGCAGCCATGAGTGCACCATTTGCATTGGCAATGGCAGGTTTATTGAAAAGGGATTATCAAGATTGGGTGAAGCATGCTTTGCCATGGACATTATATTCAACGGCAATCCTAGGTTTTGGTATCATGCTCGGAGGCTTCTGGGCTTATGAAACTTTGGGTTGGGGAGGATTTTGGGCTTGGGATCCTGTTGAGAATTCATCGCTCATTCCTTGGCTTGTGTCTGCTGCTTTGGTTCATACCATGATCATTCAAAAGAAGACAGGCGGTCTTGTAAAAACAAATATCATTCTCGCATCTTTATCTTTCATATTGGTGCTATACTCAACATTTCTTACCAGAAGTGGAGTATTGGGTGATACTTCCGTTCATTCTTTTGTAGATCCAGGCATGTTTGCCTATGTAATGCTGATAGCATTCATGTCCACATTTCTATTGATTGCTCTGTCAATCATGTATCTCCGAAGAAAGGATCTTCTATTTTCTTCCGCTTCTTTTTCAATGCAGAGTAGAGAGTTTTTACTTTCCATTGGTTCTGCTTTACTTTTGGGTTCGGCAATCATTGTCTTTATCGGAACTAGTTGGCCCCTCTTTGCAGAGATCATAAAACAACCGAAAGTTGCCATTGATCCTGCTTTTTATAATTCCACGCATTTGCCATTGGTAATTCTCATCATGCTTGTAAATGCGATATCTCTTATTGCAAGATGGAAAGGGAAATCTCTCATTGCGAATTATAAGTCATTGATTCTACCATTGATTTTAACGCTTGCAGGAACAATAGTGTCAATGTTTTTGGGTGTAACAGATACACTATATGTCATTCTCACATTTGCGGCCTGGTTTGCATTGATTATCAATCTTGAACTTGCGATCAAGGTCATGCAAGCAAAATTCAGCTCGGCAGGAGCATATGTCTCACATAGTGGCGTTGCATTACTTTTGATTGGCGTTGTATGGACTTCCAAATACTCCGTCATGGAGCATGCACAATTGGTACAAGGAGTTCCAACAAAAGTGTTGGGCTATACATTGACTTTCAAAGGCAAAGAGCGAATCGAAAAAGAATTTGTGGATCGTGAAAAGTATCGTTTTCATATCGAAGTAGAAAAAGACGGAACCATATCATCAGTTGCTCCAATGCTTTTTTGGAGTGATTTCAATAAAAGGCAATCTGCATTTCTCGAGCCGGGAATTGCATGGACTCTGGGAAGGGATCTGTATGTATCACCAAAAGCTACTGGTGAAACAGGTGGAATTCCGACTTTGACATTGAAAAAAGATCAAAAAGAAACATTCCCTACGGATTCCTCAAGAGCTATACGTTTTATAGCATTCGATATGTCTCGCATGAGTGCAGGTCCTGATAGCACAGGGAAGATTTATCCATCGGCCATTGTTCGTATATATTCGACAAAGGACTCCGCAGATATCTCGCTCCGTGCTGCAATGAATATGCAAACAACGGAGCTTACTCCGGAACCAATTACATTACCCGGGACTTCTCAGCAAATTTCCTTTGCAAAACTCATTGCTCAAAAAGGGAATCTTGCTTCTTCTCAAGTGGAAATCGCATTCCGGGATATGGCAAAACCATTGCAAAAGAAAAAAGAAGTGTTTACAGTTGAAGTTTCCATCAAACCACTCATCAATCTTGTTTGGCTTGGTGTTATATTGATGGTAACAGGATTCTTTATTTCCATTGGAAGACATCGAAAAGATCTTCTTTAATGAACTATGATTCGGGAGATAATCATGAAAGCAATCATCGTTTTATGTTCCTTTCTTTTTGTTGTGTCTGCTTATGCTGACATGAATATTGGTGGTGTCAATATTCCATCAACAAAATCATTTGCCGGTAAGTCACTTTCTTTAAACGGTGCTGGAACTAGAGAAAAATTCTGGATGGACATGTATGTTGGTGCTTTATTTGTCACAAAAAAGACAAAAGACGCACAGTCCATTATCAATGCAGATGAATCAATAGCCATGGAATTGACCATAGTTTCTTCCCTGATCACAAGTGATAAGATGTCGGATGCGGTTGAAGAGGGATTTGAGAAATCTGCTAATGGAAATGTATCTTCACTTCGCTCTCGAATCGATCAATTCAAGTCATTCTTCAAAGAAAAAATCAAGAAAGGCGATGTCTTTTCAATGATATATGAACCCGGAAAAGGTATAACTGTACTGAAGAATGGAAATAAGGCGGGAGTGATTTCCGGACTTGATTTTAAAAAAGGATTATTCGGTATTTGGCTGGGTGAAGACCCTGCAGATTCTGATTTGAAGAAAGGTTTGTTAGGTGCATAAAAAAAGGGAGATGATTGCTCATCTCCCTAATTATTATTCCAATCAGTTCAACCGAATAATTTCGCTTTGAGGAAATCACGATTGAGTCTTGCGATATTATGGACACTGATGCCTTTGGGACATGCCGCTTCACAATCATAGGTATTTGTGCAATTTCCAAAACCTTCGCTATCCATTTGCTCCACCATTTTCAATACCCTGCGTTGTCTTTCCGGTTGACCTTGTGGTAGATATCCAAGATGTGAAACTTTTGCCGCTGTAAACAGCATCGCTGATGCATTTTTGCATGCTGCAACACATGCGCCACATCCGATACAAGCAGCAGCATCCATCGCTGCATCTGCATCAGGTTTTGGAATTGGTAAAGTATTACCATCTTGCGCATTGCCGGTATTTACTGATACAAATCCACCTGCCTGAATGATTCTATCGAATGCGGAACGATCCACAACAAGATCTCTGATGACAGGGAAGGCACTAGCTCTCCAAGGTTCGACGATTACTTCATCGCCATCCTTGAATTTACGCATATGCAATTGACATGTGGTTGTCATAGATTCCGGACCATGCGGCTTTCCATTGATCATCATGGAGCATGATCCACAAATACCTTCGCGGCAATCATGATCGAAAGCTACAGGATCCTCATTCTTTGTTAGCAATTGTTCATTGAGAACATCGAGCATTTCAAGGAAAGACATATCAGGACTAATGTCTGACAGAACATAATTCTTGAAATCTCCTTCAGAATTCTTGTTCTTCTGGCGCCATACTTTAAGGGATAATTTCATTATTTATAGCTCCTTGTTGCAAGCTTGACATTTTCAAAAGTAAGTTGTTCTTTATGCAAATTCGGCTTCGCGGTATCACCGGAATATTCCCATACCGATGAATGGCAGAACTTGTCATCATTTCTTTTTGCTTCGCCATCTTCAGTTTGATGCTCGGTTCTGAAATGACCTCCACATGATTCATCTCTCTCGAGAGCATCAACGCACATGAGTTCGGCAAATTCCAAGAAATCTGCAACGCGACCTGCATGCTCCAGTGCTGTATTCAATTCATTTGCTGAACCAACGACATTCACATTATTCCAAAATTCTTCACGAATCTCAGGAATTCTTTGGAGTGCTTCTTTCAAACTTGCTTCACTACGAGCCATGCCGCAATTATTCCACATAAGCATTCCGAGTTCTCTATGGAATGAAGATGTGGTTCGTTTGCCATTGATGGAAAGAAACTTTGATACTCTGCCTTCTACTTCGGCAACGGCCCTCTTGAACTCAGGATGCTCATTCGTTACTTCACCTGGTTTCACACCCGCAAGATAATGTCCGATTGTATAGGGAATCACGAAGTATCCATCAGCCAAACCTTGCATCAAAGCACTTGCGCCAAGACGATTTGCACCATGATCGGAGAAATTCGCTTCGCCAAGTACATGCAATCCAGGTATGGTGCTCATGAGATTATAATCTACCCACAAACCACCCATTGTATAATGGGGAGCAGGATAAATTCTCATTGGTGATTTATATGGATTCTCACCTGAGATTCTTTCATACATCTCAAAAAGATTGCCATAACGCTCTGCAATTGTCTTTTCGCCAAGTCTATTGATTGCTGCCGAGAAGTCAAGATATACGCCACGACCACCCGGACCAACACCACGACCTTCGTCGCACACTTCTTTGGCTGCGCGAGAAGCAATATCACGAGGTGAAAGATTTCCAAATGAAGGGTACTTTCTTTCTAGATAATAATCTCTTTCATTTTCAGGAATATCATGTGGTGCGCGATTATCATTCGCTTTTAGGGGCACCCATACACGGCCATCATTTCTGAGTGATTCGCTCATCAGTGTTAGCTTTGATTGATATTCGCCATGCTGAGGAATCGATGTAGGATGAATCTGCGTGAAGCATGGATTGGCAAGTCCTGCGCCTTTCTTATGTGCTCTCCAAATGGATGTCACATTACATGCCATCGCATTTGTTGAAAGATAAAAGACATTGGAATATCCACCTGTTGCGAGAATGACCGCATCGCCTGACCAAGATTCGATTTTACCGGATACAAGATCACGAGTGACAATACCACGAGCATGTCCATCAACTAGTACCAATTCCATCATTTCTTTTCTATTATGCATCGTCACTGTGCCGGCGCCAATCTGACGGGACAAAGCGGAATACGCACCGAGCAGCAATTGCTGACCTGTTTGACCCTTCGCATAGAATGTACGTGAAACTTGTGCGCCACCAAAGGAACGATTGGTGAGATATCCACCATATTCGCGTGCAAATGGAACGCCTTGAGCCACACATTGATCTATGATGTTGACACTGACTTGCGCGAGGCGATACACATTGGCTTCGCGTGCACGAAAATCGCCACCTTTCACTGTATCATAGAATAGACGATAAATGCTGTCACCATCATTCTGATAATTCTTGGCCGCATTGATTCCACCTTGAGCAGCTATGGAATGTGCTCTGCGTGGTGAATCGTGAAAAGTGAAGCAATCAACATTGTATCCCAATTCCGCGAGTGTGGCTGCGGCAGATGCACCGGCAAGTCCAGAACCAACGATGAGGACGCGATATTTTCTCTTATTGGCAGGATTCACCAACTTCGCTTCGGCTCGATGTTTGTCCCATTTCTGTTCAATGGGTCCTGAAGGAATATTCGATTCAAGTTTCATGGATATATCACGGTATAGTGAAAGTCTTGTTTATTTAATCGGATTACTCACATTTGCAATCGGCAGTGTCAGGACAATCTTTGGTCATTGTCGAAACATGCTTTTGATCAGGAGCTTTTTTGATGACTCCAATCATTACGCCAATTGGAATGGACAGATATCCGACAAGGAATAAGCCTGCCAATGCCGGACCAATCTTTGAAGTGATTTTTTTGATATTGGGATTCATCACGCCCAATGTCTGAAATGCACTAGATGTGGCATGACTTACATGTGAAGACATAAAAATCAGAGCAATGATATAGGAAAGAGCAATGAATGGATTTTGGAATCCTGCAACGACCATATTATAAACATGGTGTACAATCTCACCAGTGGATTCCATGCGATATCCGCCTGCATAGTAGGTATTCGGTTGAATAATACCGAAAGTATAATGCAATAGATGATAGATCACAAAGAAGAGAATCGCCAAACCGGAAACCAACATTGTTCTTGATGCAAATGTTGATTTGAGAGATTTCTTGGTATCATATTGAACAGGTCTTGCCAATTTGTTTCTGGAAGCAAGTTCAATAGATGACCAAATATGCAGACCGAATGCCGCAATCATAGCAAATCGAACAAGCCAGAGTAATGGTCCAAGATTTTTCAATCCGAGAGCATAGGCATTGATTTTTTCAGGCCCTGCAAACATCAAGAGATTGCCAAGCATATGTCCGATCAAAAAACCGATGATTAAAAGGCCAGTGATGGCCATCACGATTTTTGTGAAGACTGTGGATCGAAGGAATTGTAGCAAAGATGACATGGATGAGTATCCTTACAATGCTGTAATGGTTTGTGTAAAATCAAAATTCTAGAGCAAAACTATGGATTTATCGGCTGTTTATCAAAAAACAGCCATATGTTCAAGGTTTCGCTTCGATATAGTATTGAGCACCGAGCGGAAGCCAAGAAAGCAAAGGCTCCAAAGGGCGCAAGAATGATACGAATGCAGGGAAGAACAATGTAAACCGTATGGATGTTCCTGAAAATCCGGCTTTTTGATACACGGATTTTGAATAAGCAGGAGATAAAAGCACGGCATCGATATCGAATGGACAATCCTTGATGGTCTTCACTGTAATTGGATTCCAAGGATTATGCTCAAACATGAATAGTCTGCCATTGGGTCTGAGGTGATTTCGTAAATCTTTTAAAATTCGCTCATGCTCTGAATGAGGAATATGATGAAAAACATTTGCTATGAATATGACATCGAATGTATCGCCAAAACCTATGGTCTCGGTCTCAGATATCAATTCCCAACGAATGCAATCCAAATCAGCATTTTCTTTTTTTGCTATGTCAAGTGAATCATTTGATACATCCGCTCCGACAATAGTAGCATAAGGAAAATACTTGTGGAGGTATTGCTCACTCTTTCCGATTCCACACCCAAAATTCAGAATATGTAATGGTTTGCTTGTATGATTTCCAGAATGCAATAACCTTGCTATTTCTTTTACCTTATACTCATCAAAAAAAGCGGGGGTATAACCTGATGACTTTACATTCTCGGCATGCATGTCATCATAAT
>JBIKKD010000274.1:0-4685 GCA_044360565.1 Kapaibacterium sp. (SeqCode) | reverse complement strand
TGCTTGATATCATGACCAATCAAATGATTGATGCGGGATCGACGCTTGCATCTCTTCGAGCACAATTCATCAATGAATTCACTCCGCATTTTCTTGAAGCATATAAGAAGATCACTGATACCGATGAACAAGTTGGAATTGTCTATGTACCTGATACAGCAAATGGTAGAACATTAATCACCAAAGAAGATTTCAGTGAATCATATATGTTGGCTTATCGATCATTGAAGGAAGAAGAAATCAGAAGAGGAACAACGCTGTTCGGACCGCAGAAGGATGATCTCGAGATTTCAATCAATGGTGGAAGAGCTCGTGAAACTGCTTCACAAGGACAGCATAAATCATTACTGATCAGTATTAAATGGGCTGAATTCACCTATCTCAGAGATGTGCGGGATGAAACGCCTGTATTGCTTTTTGATGATATTTTCAGTGAACTCGATGGGAATAGAACAGCAAGAGTATTGCAACAGGTTTTGGATTCAGGTGCGCAAACTTTCATCACAACAACAGAAGGGGAGAAATTGATTGATGCTTTGCCAGAGAATACTGAATATGAAATGATTACTATGCCCTTGTAAAAATACAGGCACCCAATGGATACCTGCATTCGAACTCCTATTCAACAATGATATCGAAATGAAATCTCAGCTTGTCATGTGCTTTTATCAGACCCATCATCGCGGTGGGTGGTTGCACGCCGAATGAAGTCATGGTGATATCTTTATGACCCTCAATATTATACTTTCCTCCCCCGATCGGACGTAACTTGACTTTCATGTGAATAGTTTGAGATTTCCCTGCAACTGTAAGTAAACCCTGCGTCATGGCTTCCATTACTTCTCCTGGAAGTGTATTCAGTATTCGCACTTGTTTCAATTCATAGGATATCTTCGTATAGGTATCAGATTTTAACGCTTCATACATATCATTGTTCATCATGCGATTCCCACAGTCCATGCTTTGTACTGTGACCGCAAATTCAGCCTTACATGATACATTCATTGGAGCACCGATAACAGGTGCAGATGATGTTGCGGTGTCTATGATACCAATGCCATTCACATTATATGTCAGACAAGTAAATGTATTGACCGTTGATGAACCTTCTATCCATACCTTGCTCTGTTTAGAAATAGAATATGTTCCAAAAGTGCCCGGATTCGCTGCCAATGGCAAAGCGAGGATGATAGCAGTCATGAAATATGTGCAAAGTGATCTCATTTTGTTAAATCCAAATCAAATCCAATTTTCACATCTTTACCTGTTTTGATTGTGCCAAGCATCATGGTTGGGGGATCAATTCCATGATCTTTCATATTGACATTTGCCACGCCTTTGACTTCCATTCCACTTGCTGTCTTAACAAGATTTACATTGAATGAAACAACTTTCTCAACACCATGAATGTTCAACTTGCCTGTAGTTCTAAGTACTGCTTTTGTTGCATCGCTAGATACGATGGAAGCTTGTGTGGCAGTGTATTTTACTGTGGGAAATTTCTCTGCTTCCATTGCTTCTTGTAAATTCTCAACAAGATCTTCCTTTTCATGAGTGATCAACTTGACTGGAACAGTAATGCTTGTTTTTAAATCAATATTGTCGCCCACCTTTCCACTGAATACTGTTTCAGGAATGGAAAATGTTCCTGTTGTCCCTTTGCATTGTGTTTTCCAATCATGCAAAGTGGAAGTGCCATCAATCCAAACTTTACTTGAACCTGCCATTTTTAATGCTTGAGCATATGCATTGTGAGTATTGATGAATACCGCTGTGCATGCCATAAAGATTGCAATGAAATTCCGCATGACTCTATCCTCGATAATGATACAACTATTTGTCAATTCTGATTCAATGTTCGTGAATTGAACATATCACCACAATGATAAATGTCATTGTTTCAGCATTGCGAAAGTGTGAAGTTTCGTTTGTGATGATGATGAAAGAGATATTTAACATGCGATTGGAAACAAGTTAATCATGACTTACAATGCTGATGAATACTAACTTCTTCGCAAATCATCACATATATACATTGTTATACGTATTCTATTTGCCGAACTGAAGTGAAGATTATTCACTCGAATAATTCCTTCGATAATTATACATGACAAAGGTCATGTGCATTGAAGTAAACACTTCACACAGGCATACATTATTCATTTTAAGAGGTTGAGAGGCACTATGAGAAAGATGCTTAACTCTGCTTTATTGGCTGTAACATTGTTTGGCGGTGCACATATGTTTGCGCAACAACCGGCAATGCAATATTTCCGTACTTATGATAAGACGGGAATCAATGTTTTCGAAACATCGAAAATTGAAGGCACCAAATATGAAGGTTTGAAAGTGCGCATAGGTGGTGGATTCACTCAGCAGTTTCAAGCATTGAGTCATGAAAACACCGCTCCGGCAAGTTATGTGATTAATGGAAATGTAAAGCATGACAAAAACATGCCATACCCAATCACCTCCGGTTTTAATACAGCGGCCGCAAATCTGATGTTCGATGTGCAATTGGAAGATGGTATTAGATTGAATCTTACTTCCTATTTGGCTTCAAGACATCACAATGAAACATGGGTAAAAGGTGGTTATATTCAAATTGATAAGATGAAATTCATGAAATCAGAATTGATTGACGATTTGTTCAAGTATATCACATTGAAAGTTGGCCATCAAGAAATCAATTATGGTGATGCGCATTTTCGTCGTTCAGATGGTGGCAGTACTTTGTATAATCCTTTTATTGAAAACTATATCATTGATGCATTTGCAACTGAAATCGGTGGAGAAGTGTATTTCCAGAGCAATGGTTTCTTGGCAATGATTGGTATGAGCAATGGTGAAATCAAAGGAAATGTAGATCCAATCGGAACATCACGCAATGCAGATTCCACACTTACATATAGTGATGATGCTCGCTCTATGTCACTCTTATGGAAAGTTGGATATGATGATAAGATTACGAATGATCTTCGATTCCGCGCAACTGCATCAGGATATATGAAGGGAAAAAATGGATCGAATACATTGTTTTCCGGCGATAGAACAGGTTCTAATTACTATCTCGTGATGGAAAGTGCAGCAGCGAATTTCGCAACGTCACCTGCTTCACCCAAGCCGGTAGCAACCACGCAATTCACATCAGGTCGTTTCAATCCCGGAATGAATGATGAAGTGAATGCAATGATGTTCAATGCTTTGCTCGAGGGATATGGAGTTGAGTTATTCTTTAATTATGACATGAATACCGGGCGTTCTGCTAATGTATTGGACAGAGAGCGTACATTTTCACAATTGGCAATTGATGGTATCTATCGATTCAGCTGGGGCGGAAACAATAACTTGTTTGCAGGTGTACGATATAATACTGTCACAGCAGAAGCTTTCAATTTGGCTGGTACACTTGCTGCTGACAAAGTTGATGAAATTGGTATTGATCGCACTGCTATTGCAGCAGGTTGGTTCATCACTCCAAGTGTACTCTTGAAAGGTGAATATGTCATGCAGAATTACAAAGATTTCCCAACCAATAATATTCTCAATGGCGGTACATTCAATGGAGTCGTCGTAGAGGCAGTTGTGGGATTCTGATTATCACCACTACATTTTAGGGGATGTGTAGGAAGAGGTCCATGTTGTACGGAACATGGACCTTTTTGTATTTGATTGTGTTTAAAATTGGATTGATACTATCAACTATTACTCTCAGAATTATTGAATGTATCTTGGTCTTTAAATAACTTGCATTCTTCAGAGCTCAATTTTCTTTCAATTTTCTTGACATCTTCCTCCGGTGGTAGATCTTCAGGAGTGATGCCCCTGGAAATTAAAGTCTTTCGAATTGACACATTATTATTGATATGTTCATCAGAGATATCTTTTTCGCTGTTAAGTCGATATTGTTTTGTGTTAAATACTGTAATCTCAGTTGCAAAATCTTTTGCTTTTAATAAAATACTAGGCATGAAGTCTGCCAAAGGTTTGTTCCCAATACCCCATTTATTTTTCATTTCTTGTGTATTCTTGTTAAAAAGTGCTTTGTCACCTTTACTTCTGATAAGTGAAAAGTTCTGTACTTGACCAGTTTGTTTAAATATGACATGTGATAGTTCCTTTTCAGTTTTTTTCAATTTCTTTCTGGCATTTACTCTTTCTGCTGCTAAGATATTTGATTCAATGATTTCTAACTTTCTAGTCTGAAGTGCAAAGTATGTTTGGGCAAATGCAATCTGCTCTTTTCTTGGATCTCCATTTTGTGCAATTAAGTAACAAGCGAACCTTGTTAACATAAGATCTTCAATTTCTTTTTGAGCATTTGAGCCAATGGAAACCATTTTCCCGACGTCGGCAAAATGGTCCGGATTGTTATATCCAGATATATTGCAAGCAACTTTTGCCTTATTGATAACATTCTGAAAATTGTCCCATTTTTCATAACCTAAAAGATGTTGCAGGTCTCTTGCAAACCAAAATTCCACACCATGTTCTGTAAAGTGCAATAATTCTTCAAAAGTTGTTGTTAGTTCGATAATAGTATCTTTTTTCATGAAGCACTCTTGAGTCCCCAATTGATATAATCTCGCCCCTTTTTATTTTCAAATGTAATGAAACTAACAAATCGTATAAGTACTCAAAGTTCCACAAGTAAACACTGTATGTTTCTCCCGATGAATAGAGAT
>JBIKKD010000123.1:0-4709 GCA_044360565.1 Kapaibacterium sp. (SeqCode) | reverse complement strand
CGCGTGTTGCATGCAATGCATCTTCAACGCGAGCTTTCTTTTCTTTCATCTCAACTTCGGTGGATGCACCGATTTTGAGTACTGCAACACCGCCAGAGAGTTTTGCAAGACGCTCTTGCAATTTCTCACGATCATAATCACTCGAGGTTTTTTCGATTTGTGATTTGATTTCATTGATACGCTTCTTGATATCATCAGTAGAACCTGCGCCTTCAACGATTGTGGTATTGTCTTTGTCAATCGTGATTTTCTTCGCTGTTCCAAGATACTCGATAGTTGCTGTATCGAGTTTGTATCCTTTTTCTTCGCTGATCACGGTACCGCCGGTAAGAATCGCGATATCTTCAAGCATTGCTTTTCTGCGATCACCAAAGCCTGGAGCTTTTACAGCTGCAATACGCAAAGTTCCACGAAGTTTATTCACAACCAATGTTGCGAGTGCTTCGCCTTCGATGTCTTCAGCGATGATGACAAGGCCGCGACCTGTTTGTGCTGTCTTTTCAAGAATCGGAAGAAGATCTTTGATCGCACCGATTTTCTTATCATGAATGAGGATGAATGGATTTTCGAGCACTGTCTCCATAGTATCAGCATCAGTCACGAAATATGGTGAAAGATAACCGCGGTCGAATTGCATACCTTCTACAACATCCATTGATGTCTCGGTACCTTTTGCTTCTTCAACGGTGATAACGCCATCTTTGCCAACTTTTTCCATTGCATCAGCAATCAGATTACCGATTGTTTCATCATTGTTGGCTGAGATGGTACCAACTTGAGCGATTTCTTTTTTGTCTGTAACTTCACGACTCATATTCTTGAGTTCTGCTACCAATGTCTTTACCGCAAGATCGATACCGCGCTTGAGGTCCATTGGATTTGCACCGGCAGTCACATTCTTCAAGCCCTCGCGAACGATTGCTTGAGCAAGAACGGTTGCTGTAGTTGTTCCATCACCGGCTGCATCGCTGGTTTTGGAAGCAACTTCTTTTACCATTTGTGCGCCGAGATTCTCAATCGGGTCTTCGAGTTCAATCTCTTTTGCTACAGTCACACCGTCTTTTGTCACGGTTGGTGAACCAAATTTTTTGTCAATGATCACATTGCGACCCTTTGGGCCAAGTGTCACTTTAACTGCATTGGCGAGTTGATCAACGCCACGCTTGAGCGCTGTACGCGCTTCAACATCAAATGTTATGATTTTCGATGCCATGAGTATATAACCTCTAGATTAGAATTCAATGAAAATGATCACTTGGTCAAAACAGCAAAAATATCTGACTCACGCATGATGAGTAAATCTTCGCCATTGACAGAAACTTCTGTTCCTGAGTACTTGCCATATAAAACAGAATCGCCAATTTTCACTTGCAATCCGGTTATTTTGCCATCATCATTAATTTTTCCGGGGCCGGCAGCGATGATTTCACCCTGCATCGGCTTTTCTTTTGCCGTATCCGGAATGATGATTCCACCGGATGTAACTTCTTCCGGCTTTGAGGGACGCACGAGAACTCTGTCGTGCAAAGGAGTCAAATTCATATGAACCTCCAACTTGTAAAATGTGAATAAGGAAATGTCAAATTAACATTAGCACTCTGCCTAAGTGAGTGCTAATGGCGGGTGTCTGACGATGCCTTGGTAAGTATTATTGCATGTATGTGGATAACTTTTTTAGCAATCTGGAGAATTGGACAAATTTGATAATTCTATCCATATGCATTTAGACTTTTCCACATCACAAATCCCTTCGAATCCGTATCTTCGCGAGCAGCAAAAGATGGAGGAATGCTATGATTATTGAAGACATGAAACATGGATCGCCGGATATGAAAAAGCCTGATATCGCACAATCAATTGATGTATTATGGGCTCAGATTCGCCTTTATGCGGATGCATATTCAGCTTTGAAGACCGCTCATGGGGAAATGCAGCAACAACTTCTCAGCGCGGATAAATTAAGACTGGCGAAAGAGAAAGAACAAGAGAGAGTTTTGCAAGAACAGAAAGTTCTGAGCGACAGAGTGAAGGCATTGGAGCGCAGTCTGCATCAAAGTGCCGGATTGCAACAAGAGTATGATGTGTTGAAAACGGAATTGCAGTCCATCAAAAGAAATGCCTCTAAGCATGATGAGGAACTTGCAATAAGACAAGGTCAGATTTCCATTCTTGAAGGAAAACTGGCTGATTTGTCAGGGATGGATAATGCAATGAGATCAATGCTTTCAGGCATACTGAAAGAATCTCTTGACATGTCTGAGTTTCCTCAAAATGAAGATGATTTGCGAAAAGCATCGGAAGCGATACTGAAACATATGCGTGGTTTGCGCATTGAAGCTCAAGATAGATTGGAAGAAATCGAGCAATTGCGTGCAGAGATGAACAATGTTTCCGAGGTTAAGCATTCGAAGGATTCAAATATCGATTCATTACTCAGAGAAATTGAAGATCTGAGATTGGAGAACAAGGATTTGCTTCGATCTATGAAGCAAAGTGAGAAAACATTTGAACCGCAAATTGTATCTAATGATTCTGACTTGCTTGCCGAAGTCAAAGATTTGAAACTTCAATTGGAGTTAAAGATTTCCGACATTGAAATCATTTCAAATAGATTGAGAGAAGCAGAAGATCAATTGGATGAAGAAAAAGATAGAAACCGTGATTTGAAGGATCAAATCATTGCATTAAGAGATTTGAATCCTGATGCTGCTGGTAGACAATCATCTCTTGAGTCTTCTGTTGAAAAATTGCGACAAGAACGCAGTGATTTGCAGTCAGAAATTGAAAAATTGCGTGCTGAACAAGATGAAAAAGATGAAATCATTTCAGCGCTCCGGACCGCAAAAGGTGATTTGTTCGACGAAGCCGGGTTCACATCTCTGAAAAAAGAGAATTCAGCTTTGAAGAATGAACGACTGATCATGGCTGAAAAATTTGAAGAATTGAAACAACGCTTGGATAAAGCACTGAATGCATAATTAGAAATAAAGGATAAAGATGAAAAACACAAGATTCCATTTGATACATAAGCAACATGGTGCCAAAATGGTATCATTTGCGGGCTTTGAAATGCCGATTCAATATCCTGCAGGAATCATTGCAGAACATATGAGCGTGCGCAAAGATATCGGCGTTTTTGATGTGTCGCATATGGGTGAAGTGGAAATTCGCGGACCCCAAGCTCTTGATTATGTTCAGAAGATATCAATAAACGATGCATCCAAACTTGTACCGAATAAGGCTCAATATTCTGCGATGTGTTATCCCGATGGCGGAATCATAGATGATATGCTCGTCTATCACAGAGGCGATCACTATATGTTGGTGATCAATGGTGCTTGCGCCGAGAAAGACATAGCATGGATGCATGAGCAAGCACAAGGAATGGATGTCACCGTAAATGATGTGAGCGATGAGATAAATCTCTTGGCTGTGCAAGGACCTAAATCACTAGAAGCTCTGCAAACACTCACTGATGTGAATCTTTCGGAAATCCCATATTATGGTTTTGCCGATGGTAACCTTGCAGGATTGAACATGATCATCTCTCGTACGGGATATACAGGTGAACTTGGTTTTGAATTGTATTTCCGAGGTGATGAAAAAGTTTGTGAACAGATTTGGAATGCCTTATTTGAAGCAGGTGCTTCGCATGGTATTCAACCGGTTGGACTTGGTGCTCGTGATACTTTAAGACTTGAAAAAGGATATTGTCTCTATGGAAATGATATCAATCAAGACACAAATCCTCTTGAGGCAGGTCTCGGCTGGATCACAAAACTTGCAAAGGGAAGTTTCAATGGTTCCGATGCAATCGCAAAAGTGAAAGCGGAGGGTCCTTCAAGAAAATTGATTGCATTCAAAGTAGTGGCCGAGAAATTCATAGCGCGTCAACATTATCCGATACATCATGGCGGGACTCCCGTTGGTGAGGTTACAAGTGGTAATATTTCTCCGATATTGAATGTCGGCATCGGACTCGGCTATGTTCCTACGGCTCTTGCTGAACCGGGTACAATTATTCAAATCTCGGCAAGAGGAAAAGAGTTTGATGCGGAAGTCGTGAAATTACCTTTCGTATAATTCATTGATGAATAAAAAAAGCCTCGCCCTCAATAAAGAGAGCGAGGCTTTTTAGTTTCAAGTGCTTTAGCGAATGATTGAGAAATGACCATTCATTACTGCATTGTTTTGCATGATTCGGAACATGTATGAACCGACAGCAAGATCATTCACTGGGAATGTTATTTGATTGCCATTGATATTCACAGGGAATTCAGAAATTATCATTCCGGTATTTGAGAAAATTCTGATTGTTACATCACCTTGCATTGTGATGCCTGAAACAGTAATCTGTGCATTCGCAGGATTTGGATAAACATCCTCACCAAGAATCATGGAAGGTTCTTCGACTGACAATGCGCTACTGCCCATTGTGATGGAACTGTTCACTGTTCTTGCATTCACATAATCTGTTGAAATAGATCCAAATGCTGGTTCAAATTCCACCATGTCTGCCATGATTGAAAATGTGCCTTGTCCCAAATCAAACATGGAATATGTACCTGCATCATCACTCATAGCATAGTCTGCGATATCATTGTTTTCATCGAGAGCAAAAAGGAGAGCGCCAGAAAGTTCTTGTTCTGCAAATGGAGATTCAGCTTTTGTCATCATGCCGCGACCTTTGATGATTCCATCAACACGAG
>JBIKKD010000011.1:0-14358 GCA_044360565.1 Kapaibacterium sp. (SeqCode) | reverse complement strand
GATACAATGGGTCGATATATATCCATCGGCGAAGCCATGTATAAAACCAAACAAGAACTCTTTGGCGACAATGATGAAAAATATCTGATACTTGGTGACCCAGCATTGCATTTGCAAATGCCGAATGATATCATAACATTTGATAGCATCAATATGAAATTCGTGGATGAAGATCCCACGATTCCGGATTCTTCAATCATCAATATCAAAGCATTGCAAAAAGTGACGGTTACAGGTTCAGTCAGACTTGCTTCCAATTATTCCGTGGATGATTCCTTTGATGGTACAGTTCTTGTAACTGTAAAGGACAGCGATATTGAACTCAAAGTGAAGGATCCTATCGATAATGTGACTCATACCATCAATGATCAAGGCAATGTTTTGGCAAGAAGTACATTTGCTGTCAAGAATGGTAAATTTATAGGTTCATTCATTGTTCCGAAAGACATCGGCTTCACCAATAAACGTGGTAGAATGCTCGGCTTTGCCTATACACAAGATGATGTAACAGCAAAAGGAAGTACAAGAGGTTTCAAAGTTGGAGGTATTGAATCAGTATCAGAACCTGATACAGATGGACCAACAATTGAAATTTATTTGGACAATAGAACATTTCAACCGGGTAATCTTGTGAGAAGAAATCCACTATTGATTGTGGATCTATCTGATAATACGGCAATAAATGCAACAGGTGCGGGTATCGGACACAATATAGAAGCTTGGTTCAATTCCGACAGAATTCCGGTGGATCTCACCGCGGAATATCAAGCAGATCTTTCCGATGCACGGAGAGGCACGGCACAAAAGCGCATTTTTAATCTCAAGACAGGAACGAATTCCGTGCGCGTGAGAGCATGGGACATTTGGAATAATTATTCTGAAACCGAAACATATTTCAGATTGGCAGACAATGATTCTAACTTGATAACCGAAGGATTATTTGTCTATCCAAATCCTACAAATCAATTTGCGAATATTGGATTTATTCATAATCAATCACTTCCCACAGAAGCTGAAATTCGTATTTTTGACATGAATGGTCGATTGATGAAAAAAGAAACCCTTGAAAAACAAGAATTGCATACCTGGACATATCGCTGGGATTGCACGGATATGCAAAGAACACCGGTTCCCATGGGAGTCTATCTTTGCGTCATGCATGTAAAAGAACAAAATGGACCGGGCACCACATTGCACGGAAAAGTCATTGTCACGCAATAATTCAACTAGAAACAAAGTATCACTGATAGAATGGAATATCTTATGAAGAACTCAATTGTGGCCAAAAGCATCGTGATTGCATTGGCATTGATGGGCGGAACAGTATCGATCTTTGGGCAGGCGGCTGTGCCTTTCATCACAATTTCGCCTGATTCAAGGGCAAATGGTATGGGGGAGACTGGAACAGGTTTGGGGGACAATATTTATGCAACACATTGGAATGTCGGTGGACTTGGTTTTCAAGTTCCGGCAACCACAAAATCAAATGATAAAAAGGTTGCTTTGGCTTATGCCAAATGGTTGCCACAATTCAATGCTGACTTATTCTATGCACATGCAGCTTATAGTCAATATGTGCCTTCACTCGAAGGAACGATCAATGCCAATTTCATGCTCATGAATTTAGGTGAATTCAAAAGAACGGACTTCAGCGGTAAAGTGCTTAATACATTTCGTTCCTTTGAATATGCTCTTGGTGTAGGTTATGGAACATTGATTGCAGATGACATCGGTGCCGGATTTCAGATAAAATACATTGAATCAAATCTTGGTGCCCCCGTAAATGCACAAGGAACAGGAACCGGTGATGGTATTGGTCGAAGTCTTGCATTTGATTTGGGCATGCTTTGGAGACCTACCAATCTTGATCTATTCGGACTTGATCTCGGTGATAAATTCGGTCTTGGTTTCAATCTCGCGAATATCGGTCCTAAAGTTACATATATCAATGTATCGGATCCACTCCCAACAACACTTCGCATCGGAACGGCAGTTACAGTTCTCGAAGATGAATTCAATAAGTTGACATTCGCTTTCGATATGGCAAAATTGCTTGTTCGCCGTGATAGTTTGGTGAATGATCCTATTCCAACTTCTTTCGTCACTGCTTGGGAAAGAGGTGGTATAGAAACTTCTTTCGGTGTCGAATATTGGTATGAACAAGTTGTCGCATTGCGCGGCGGTTATTTCTCTGAACCGGCATCAATCGGCAATAGAAAATTCTTTACGGTTGGTACAGGTATTCGCTATGATGTATTCAATCTTGATTTCAGCTTCGTGATACCGACAGAAGAAAATCATCCTCTTGGAAATACCATGCGCTTCTCATTGATTGGTAATATTCCATAAGCTTCTTTTTTTGAAGATTAACAACAGGGAAATGCCTCGCGGTATTTCCCTGTTTCTCATTCATGCCCATGAAATTTCTGTTTTCTCGATATGATCACATATTCATAAGAAATCTAATGCTCATTGGTGCATTGGGATTCATCGCGCATGTCATTCTTTCGATTGTGGTTTCACCAATCCCTCAATCCGATGCACTCGATTATCATGAGCATGCTTTGCGTATGGCAGAGACCCATGCATATACTGTAAATGGATTTCCAACTGCATATCGACCCATCGGTTTTCCTGCAGTACTTTCGCTCTTTTATATGATATGGCCAAGTACGATATTCGGTTATGTCCTGCAATCATTGCTTGTATCAATTTCAGCATTACTGATTGCACTGATTCTCAAAGAGCATGATGCCGGTAATGCAATATCCTATGCGGGATCGACACTATATCTTCTTTTGCCGATGACATGGATGCAATCAATGACATTCATGTCTGAACCACTTGCAATCATGTGCATGCTGATGAGTGTATTCATCCACATCGTTTATCAAGGCACACGCTCACGAATCGTTGAAGGATTGTTTTGGGGCATCGCAGTTTTGACTAGACCAATCATGATATTCTCCGTGATTGCAATCTTGATTCATGATATTGTAAAAGAGAATGAAAAGAAAACCATTATAGCTTTTGTAAGCGGAATAATTATTGCAATTCTTCCTTGGATGATTAGGAATACATATGTGATGGGCTCACCGATGATTGCTTCGAATACTGGAATCAACTTATTCATCGGTCATAATCCCGAAGCAAATGGATCATATAAATTTGTGGATGAAATGCAACGCTTTGATGGACAATCAGAAGTTGAAGCCAATGCATCCGCATTCACATCGGCGATGCAATACATTTTGAATGACCCAATGCATTCACTACTTCTCATTCCAAAGAAAATTGCATTTCTCTTTGCATCAGATGCTTATCTTCCATTGCAAAGTTTTCGGATTGAAGGAAATACTTATCGTGAGAGAATGAAGAATCTTCCATGGTGGTCATATCTACTTATGATACCGGGTGGATTTGTGATATTTGTAGGTGTATCGCATGGAAAAATACTTTTGCAACAGAATCAGGGAATGAGAAATATTGCAATTATTATTGGAATGATTGTTCCTTGTGCAATATTTTTTGGAACTCCTCGATATCATGAGCCGATGATTTCATTTCTATTGATTGCAATGATGCTTGGTTATGCTCAATACAAAAAACATCTTGGTTCCATGACCTTATTTGCACTTGCATTTCCGATACTTTGGCTAATTGAATATGTCATGATCTTTTTTCAATAATATTTGAATAACAATGTTGACACCCACATCAGTCTCCAAACCCAAACCATATTTATTACATATTGAATGGAATGACAAAACAGCTTCCACAATCATGCTTGAAACTTTGCGTGATCAATGTCCTTGCGCGGGATGCCAAGGTGAAGAAATCATGGGACAGAAAATATTTGTAGGAATCAAGATGTTCAAACCTGGAATGAATGAACTTACAGCACTTACTCCAGTAGGAAATTATGGATTGCAAGCTACCTGGGGTGATGGACATGCAACAGGAATCTATACATGGCAAAGTCTGAGAGCAATATGCGAAACACATGGTTTATCTCCGGAGCAATTGTCGGAACTTGCATCAAAAGAATAATAACACAATCATGAATTCACCACGCATCATTTTCATTCTTATCATGCTTTGCTGTGCATTCAGCATGAGTCATGGACAAGGATTCTCACCTTCATTTCTGCAATTGCTTGATTCTAGTTTGCATTCGCTGGATATGAAGCGAATCGATTTATCAATGCCCCATGATTTCGTAAAACCGGATAAGCATCGTTCCCCATTGCAAATATCACTATTCGAAAATCCATTGTTAATGGGTTCAATCGGACAATTGCATATTCAGGGAATAAACAAAGCATTACGAGATAGCACAGATCAATGGTTTATGCAATTGATGAAGGATGGTTATCTTGGTGAATACACTCCTCGTTATTTACACAATGAAATAACAGCTCGTGAAATAGATAAAATGATTGGTCATCAATTGGAATCAATTACGAGTTTTGCAAATGCAATCATCATCAGACAATATCTCGGACCAATTCTTACAGTTATTAAAAATACTGCAAGTGCTCGTTCAAGATTATTGAAAGATACATTGCTTCTTCATCATGCTGACTCATTATTGATGCTCTCTGAAGAATCAGCAAATCTCTCACTCTATGCACTCAAGCAATCCGAGATTGAAGGTGTTGATTTGGCAAAACGCTTTTTTAGTCGTGCTGAATCACCAAAAGAAATCATCGAATATGGATTGTCACTCATCGCATCATATCCTCATCTCTTTTCATTGGCGGAACGATTATCCGATGAATATCAGAGAGAATTGAAGCCACTAAGATTGAATACACCATATGGTAAAATTGCCATTGGCACTTATGGCGATGATGTATATGAAGGCAATTATTTATTGATTCTGGATCCCGGTGGAAATGATATGTACGCTATCACCGGCGGTAAAAAGGATGCTTTATTACATCCTGTTCAATGCATTGTTGATTTGTCCGGCAATGACACCTATCGAGGCGGAGATTATGCATTGGGTTCCGGATATTTCGGAATCGGCATACTTCATGATTTGTCCGGTGATGATGTATATTCCGCTGGAAATTTCTCGCTTGGTGCCGGTGTATTCGGTATTGGATATGTACATGATAGGTCTGGCATGGATTCCTATTCTTCCAAAACCAATACCCAAGGAATGGGTTTTTTCGGGATTGGGATTTTGCAAGATATTCAGGGAAATGACCATTATGCAATTCATGCACATGGTCAAGCATTTGCCGGAACTCGTGGCATTGGAATTCTTACAGATCATGCCGGAAATGATTCCTATATCTGCGCGAGTCCATTTCAGGATTTTCTGCGTTATGATGATCACTTTGAATCATTTGCTCAAGGTGCGGCCTTGGGTTATCGACCCATCGCTTCGGGTGGATTGGCATTATTGATTGAACATTCGGGCAATGATGTGTATGTAGCCGATATATATGGTCAGGGCACCGGCTATTGGTATGGCTTCGGTGGTTTGATAGATCTTCAAGGATCCGACATGTACAAAGCCCATCAATATGCTCAAGGTTCAGGGGTTCATCTGGCTCAAGGATTATTATGGGATGCATCAGGCAATGATTCCTATACATCGTATGGAGTTTCGCAGGGTTGTGGACATGATATAGCAGTAGGATTATTGATTGATGAGCAAGGAAATGATTCCTATACAGTGGAGAGTCTGTCTTTAGGAGCAGGTAATGCAAATGCAATTTCTTTGTTCACTGATCTCATGGGAGATGATTCTTATATCGCGAGGAATCCAAGCAATACAATGGGATATTCTGATTTCAGAAGAAATTATGGAATGATCGGAATCTTTGCAGATGCCGGTGGAAATGACATCTACGGAAATCAGAGTCGCAATAATTCCATGCAAAAACGCTCCACTTTTGGTTTATTCATGGATGCTGAATTTGGATTTATGGATAAAAAGGCCATTAAGTTGACATCAGAAAGGGCGGATTCAACTATTTCTGAGATGGATTTCGGATATGTTTGGTCATCAATTGACTCCATTTTCATCCGCGCATCAGCCGCACCCCAGAAATATCAATCGGGAGTTGAAACAGCAAGAAAGGAATTGATTGCTCTTGGACTTCCTGCTTTATCCTATTGTGAGGAAAAATATGGTACTCAAATGCCACGCGAGCGATTGGCGCTAGAACAAATAATACCTCAATTATATAAGACATTCCCCATGGAAGTCGAAGCTTCACTATTGCGGGCATGTGAAGATGATAGTAGTGAAGTTATTGGTTTAGGTTTGAGTTTGATGGCCAAATTGAAGCTCAAATCTGCTATACCGGTCATGCTATCATTGCTAGACCATGGAAATTGGCGAATCAGGTCCATAGCGGCCAAGCAGATTGGGGAAATTGGAGAATTGTCCGATTCGGTATTGGAAGTGTTGTCACATAGATTACATGATGAAGAGTCTATGGTGAGGGCATCAACGGCATATTCAATCGGGAAAGTTCTACCATTAAATGTGGTTGAACTATTGCAAAGTGCATTTTTCGAGGAAGCTCAAATCATAAGAAATAGTGCAATCATGGGTATGCGGGGATCGAATAGGATTAATCTTCAATTATTGAAGTCAATTGTTGGAGGCAAAATACCCGAGAAAGTAAAGGATGTGCTTACACCGCTTCTAATATATGCTGATACAAGCATACAAGCCAAGGAGATAGCACAATTGATATCCAATACTCCAATTCATCGTGCTCATATTGTGATTGATGGTCTTTTGAATGAGGCTAATGGAGCATGTAGTGAAAGGGCAAAAGAAATCCTAAGAAAGGTCCTAGTTATTCAAATTGATACAACCATCAAAGAGAAAATCAGGAAAAATGGTCAAATACAGTTGATTCAAGAGAATAAATCTAGAAAAAAATAGGGTTTGGCATGATAAATGTACTCCCATATTCGAATAAAAAATCATGTAAAACTGTGAGTGTGGAAAAGTTTACACACTTTGTCAATTATCTGACAATGTGAAAGATGAGTCCGGAAATCAATCTTTTTCACATGCTCATGTAAATCAAGATAGTATATGGCTAATAGCTAAAACTTTCTTTTGTAGTTGATGTGAATTTTGTATTTTGGCATGATGTAAAGTGTGTGCAGTTATAAAAATTATGCATGAGAATGTTGCATATATTACTATAACTTGTTGCAGGATAAACACTTATCATTGCTTTGAATTGACAGGAAAAGCATCAAATTGTATGTGAATAACTTCCGCATACAGTAGTTTTCTCTAACTTTTCGATTGAAAAGTAGAAGAACAAATGATGAAGTTAAAAATTATTTCAAGAGTCATAGAACTTTGGAATGATTTTTGCTCTCATATCATTATACTCATACTTCCTTAAAGTGGATTGAATGGGTTAAACACGGATAAGTAATTGAAATACATAATTTTAACGAACATTTATTTGGAGTTCACATGAAAACACGTTTAGGCACTTTGCTTGTGTTTTTATTCCTCGCAGGTTTTGGCTTCATGTCTCAAGACCTCAATGCCCAGTCATACAAAGTTGAAAAATGGGTTATTGCAGGTGGTGGAGTCATGTCCGCACCTGTTGGGAATGGCATGAAGATGCATGCAACAATCGGTCAATGGGTAGCCGGTCGTGCAGGCAATGTATATCTTGGATTTTGGGGTCCTGTTTTGGAAAATACTGTAAGTGTTGATGACAATACGCCATCAGCATCAGGTACAAACATGATTTCAAATTATCCAAATCCATTTTCAATGATGACTACTATTAATTACACTGTGCCACAAAGTGCTCCTTTGACTATGCGCATTGTTGATATGGTAGGTCGTGAAGTGAGAACACTTATTAGCAATGAATTTGCAGAGTCAGGCAATCATTCAATTCAATGGGACGCAAAAGATGATTCCGGTGCTGACATAGGAGCCGGTAATTATGTATGTGAAATGTCTCTTACGATCAATGGTAATGTCGTGAAGGCACGCGTTCCAATGATGCTTGTGAAATAATTAATTAGTATAGAAACTTAAGTATAGTATAATTTTTATTTTTTTCGGAGTTTTTAGAATGAGAAAAAGTTTTCTTGTTGGCTTGGCTGCCACAAGCGCACTGGCTCTGCCTGTAAGCAATATTGAGGCTCAAGTCCCAAAATTCATGACTTTCCAAGGTATGTTGCTTAATGCAAACAATCAACCTGTAGCTGATGGTCAACACTCAATTCAAGTATCTTTTTACGCAAGTGCAACAGGCGGCGTTCCTGTTCTTGTTGATCCAATCTCTGTAAATACAGTAGGTGGTTCATTCAGTGCAATCATTGGTCAAAATACAGCAATCAATAAAGCGATTGCAGATTTCAAGCAAGACTATTGGTTGGAAGTTGAGTATCAAGGCGTGAAAATGCCACGCATGAGAATGACAACAACAGCTTATGCATTCTCAGCAGACTATGCATACTCAGCAGAAAATGCAACAAATGCAGCAAATGCAACATTTGCAACTACTGCAGGTACAGCAGCTCCTTCCGGACCTGCAGGCGGAGATCTTGACGGTACATATCCTAATCCTGAAATCAAAGCAGGTGCAGTTGGTTCCGCAGAAATCGCTGATGGTGCAATCGAGCAAAGACATTTTTCAGCAAACTTGACATTCCCACCAACAGGCCCTGCAGGTGGAGATTTGACAGCATTCTATCCTAATCCAAAGATTGCTGTTGGTGCTGTTAAGACAGTACATATCGGTGATGCTCAAGTTATCGAGCCAAAAATTGCAACTGGTGCAGTTTCTTCAAGAACAATCCTTGATGGTACAATCGTAACTGCAGATCTTGCAGACGGTGCAGTGACAACAGCGAAAATTGCTGATGGCACAATTGCTCCTGTAGATCTTAATACAGGTTCAACAGCAGCCGGTGCAAACAAATTGCTCATGGCAACCGGTGCAAATTCTCAAGAATGGTTGAATGCTCCAACAGCAGCACATCAATCATTGCATTGGGATGGTACTTCAGTTAGCTGGAGAAAACTCACACCTTCAACATTCGCAACTGAAACAAATGCAGCTGCAAATACAACAAGTGGTGTTGGTTTGAATCGCTTGCTCATGGGAACAACATCAGATAATGGTTCCGGTGGAACACAAGGCTGGTTGAATGCTCCTACTTCAAATCGTAATGTACTCCGTTACAATGCAGGTAGCAATTCACTTCAGTGGTCACCAAACAATGCGCTTGATTTCCCAATCGACGAAACAGTGAACCTTGCAGGTACAATGTTCAAGTTGACAAATCAAGGTGCAGGTACAACTGGTGAATTTGTAAATGCAAGCACAGGCAATGCAATTAACGGTCTCAATACCGGAAGTGGTACAGCGATCAATGCACAAGCCAACACAGGTACAGCATTGAATGCTAGTAGCTTGTCAGGTTCAGCAATCAATGCTGCAACAACAAATGCTGCAACAACAGCAAACTTTACACACAATGCCACAACAGGTACTGGTGTAACTGTTAATACACCTAATACTGGTGCAACAGCAAGTGCAACTGGTCTTGCAGTTAATCAAGCAACACTTGGTTCTGCAATTACTGTTAATAATACACCATCCAATACATCATCAGTTGGTTCAGCTGCTGTTGCTGTAACACAAAATGGTCGTGGTGCAGGTATTAGCGTAAACAAAACACGCAATAATGCTGACAATACAACACCAGCAATCGAAATTACAAATTCTGGTTTCGGTGCAGGTTTGAGTGTTTCTTCTTCATCAGCTCCTGCAATTACAGCTTCTGGTAATATCAATCAAACAGCTGGTACAGCAACATTGGGTGCTACAACAGTTAATGGTACATTGTCAGCAGGTGCTTCAACATTGGCATCAGCTACAATTACTGGCGCTGCTACAGTAGGTACTACACTTGGTGTTACTGGCGCAACAACAGTTGGTGGTTCACTTGGTGTTACTGGCGCAACAACATTGAATGGCGGTGCAACAGTAGCAAATGGCGCAACAATCAACGGTGCAACAAGCATCAATAATGTAGCAAGCTCAGGAAATACAACAATTGGTCATGCAACAGGCAATACATTGACACTTAATGGTGCAAGTGTTGATGTAAATGGCCCAACTACAATTACTGGTACTACAGTAGTTAATGGTGGAACAACAGTTAATGGTACATTAGGTGCAGGTGCAACAACATTGGCATCAGCAAATGTAACAGGTGCAACAACATTGAGTGGTGGCGCAACAATCAATAATGGCGCAACAATCAATGGTGGTTCAACTACAAATGGTGGTTCAACCACAAATGGTACAGCTACATTCACTGGCAATGTTCAATTGACCGGTGCTACAAATAGCTTGACTGTTCAAGGTTCAACAAATGTAACTGGTGCAACAACATTGAATGGTGGTGCAACAGTTAATAATGGTGCAACCATCAATAATGGCGCAACAGTAACTGGTGGTGCTATAATTTCTGGTACAACAAATATTAATACCGGTACAAATACAGCTGTTACAACCATTGGTAATACAACTGGTGGAACAACTCTTGTTGGCCCAACAACTGTAAATGGCAATACAACAATGAATGGCAACTTGGCAGTTAGCGGAATTCTTTCTGCAGGTCAAATTGCTTATACATCTAATAATGCAGCTCCAACAATCACTGTACAAAATACTGGTACAGGTGCAGCTGCAATGTTCCAAAATGCAGGTCCAAATGCAGCCGTTCAAGTATCTGCAGGTACAGGTCTTGGCATTGATGTAACAGGAAATATTGCAGTTTCCGGCAATACAACAACCGGTTCATTGAATGCTGTTTCAGCAAATGTATCCGGCAATACAACAACCGGTTCATTGAATGCTGGTAATACAGTACTCGGCACAACACAAACCGGTGCTTTGACTGTAGCTGGTGCAGGTAATGATCTAACAGTTGCAGATGATGCAATCATTGGTGATAATGTATCTGCAGCAAGCGCAACAATTTCAGGTCTTACACAAACTAATTCAGCAAATGTTACCGGTAATACAACAACTGGTACATTGAACGCTGGTACTTCAATTCTTGGTAATACTACAACTGGTACATTGACTGCAACAGCTACAAGCATCAATGGCACTTTTGATGTAGTTGGTACAACTAATATCAATACTACTGGTACAGCATCTACTGCAATTGGTAATGCAACCGGCGGAACAACAATCAATGGTCCTATCACAGCAGGTGCTACAACAATGGCATCTTTGTCTGTAACTGGTAATACAACATCCAATTCATTGAATGTTACAAACAATACCACAACAGGTACATTGAATGCAGGTACAACAGTAATTACCGGTGACTTGACCCAAGGAAGCGGTGTAGTTACATTGGCTAACACAACAACAAATACATTGACAGCCAATGGTATTGCTACATTCAATAATGATGTCGCATTGGTTGGTGCAACTACTGATCTTACAGTTGGTGGTACTGCATCAGTTGCAGGTCTTACAACACTCAGCGGTGGTGCAACTATTACTGGTACAACTGCAATTAATGCAACAGGTATTGCAAATACAACTATTGGTAATCCAACTGGTATGGTTGATATCTATGGTGCTGATGTATTTGTGACCGCTGATCTTGGTGTAACTGGTGATGTAGATGTTACAGGTGATGTAGATGTTACAGGTGACATTGAAGCAACTGGTGATCTTACTCTTAGTGGTGGAACAAGTTCAGTTGCAGCATTTGCTGGTTTCTTTGATGAAGTTTGGACAGCTTCAGATGTAAATGTTGGTGGCGATTTGTCAGTAGCTGGTGCATCTGTATTGTCAGGTGGTATTGCAACAGCAGACATTACAGGTGATAATGTTACAGTTGAAACTGTAACTATCTCTGGTAATGGTGCAGCAGCAGATCTTGATGTAACAGGTGATTCAGATTTCGATGGTAATGTTGCGATTTCCGGTACATTGGGTGCAGGTGCAACAACATTGGCATCAGCAACAATCACAGGTGCTGCTACAGTTGGTACAACACTTGGTGTAACAGGCGCTACAACAGTTGGTGGTACACTTGGTGTAACAGGCGCTACAACATTGGATGGTGGTGTAGATGTTACTGGTACATCAAATATCAGTGGTACTACAACTATCAATGCTGACAATGAAAACACAACAACTGAGATTGGAAATAGCTTGAGTGCTACAACAATTGGTGGTACATTGAATGTTGTTGGTGTTTCAACATTGGCTACAACAAATGTTACTGGTGTTGCAACATTCAGCAACAATATTAGCCAAACTGCAGGTACAACAACATTGAATCCTGCAACAGGTACAAGCGGTGCAGTATTGAATGTAGTAAATCAAAATGCTTCTGTAGGTCAAGCTGCTGCATTCACAAGTAACAATAATTCAACAGCAGAGAATGCAACCATTACAGCAATCAATAATGGTACAACTGCAACAGGTGGATATGCAATTTATGGTGAAGGCCATGCAAAAATCACAGGTCGCGTTGAAGGTATTAATTCCAATGATGATATCATTTATCAAATTGGTAATGATATTACACATAGCGGTGCTCAAATTGGTGGCTTCCCTGTAACTGAAGGTTTCATCTTTGGTGCAGAGACTTCAACATTGACAAGAACCAGAATGGTGTATAATGGTACAGCAGGTGAAGGTCAATTGGTTGTTGGTCCTTCCACTTCATCTTCAAATGAAGACTTCTTCACAGTTGCTCCAAATATGGATAACTTCACAGTTAATTCTACTGGATCAACAAGTGGTATGAATGCAGTTGACATCATTCATTCTTCTTCAGCAACAGGATCAAGCGGATTGAATGTGGCAAATACACCTGGTGCATCCGGAACAGAGGTACCGTTAGCAATTATTGATCGTACTGCAGACAATGGTGCAGCATTGCAAGTTCTCTTCTCTGGTGATGATGGTGCAGGTGCAAGTGTTGGTACTGCTTATGCATTGGAAGTTCGCTCAGATGGAGACAATGGTGGTGCTATCCTCGCAGGTGCTGCAGAAATTACAGCAGTTGCAGGTGACTTTGGCCATGATGATCCAGATGGAACAGCATTGCGCGTAAGCACAGGTACATTGCTCATTCAAAGCCAAGGTACTTCGCCTTTGGGTGGTGCTCGTTTTGCTGGTGATATCTTCGAAACAGCTCAGAATACTGATATCACAGGTAACTCTATGATTTATTTCTATAGAGGTGCTTCAAACACATTGGCCCCAGGTACTCCTGTGAGAGATGGTATCATTATCTATGTTATTTGTGAATTTGAGCAAAATCCAAGTGGTAATGCAGCTGTTTCAACAACTACATATACTGATAATACCATTGTTGACTCTAATGGTGATACAAGTACTGCAAGTATTACTGTAAGTAATAATCACAATGATATCAAAGCAGGTAATGTAGGTATCTTTGTTTCAAAGAATGGTCTTTGGCACCTCGTTGGCGGTGACTATTAATTCTTGATAGTTATCAGATCTTTCAAGCGACCACTTCGGTGGTCGCTTTTTTTTTGCACTTGGAGGAATTTCAAGCACATGGTATATTGCCAAAAAGTCTATGGGGAATCCATTTCAGTATCATCACAGAATATTATGCTCCAATCTTATCCTCGCAATCTATATTCTTTGATTGCCTTATTCATACTAAGCTCATTGTCACTTTCAGCTCAGCTTGTAAATCAATGGCAGAGTATGTCATCCATGTATTCTGTGAATTCAATCACAAGTGCTAAAGAAATTGTCTATGCTGGCACAAAAGGGGGTGTTTTTTCCTATGATACAAAGAGTGGCACCACTGAATATTGGCGTGTGAGTGATTCGACTTTGCTCACCTCAACAATCACCGCAATCGCTTATGATTCATCCATGCATACGATTTGGGTAGGTGCTGAGAATGGTGCAATAGTGATCTATGATATTCAGAATAATTCATGGACAAGCATAACTGCACTGCTCACCGCACAACCACAAGGCATTGCTTCAAAACGCATTCGTACATTTACATTTCATGCAGGCATCACTTATTGCGCAGGTGATTTCGGCATCATGAAATTTCAAGGCACCATTCCCGGTGATTGGATTAAATTCATAGGCACGATTCCAAGTGGTACAGCCATCACGAGTTTGGCCATCATGCAAGACACATTGTGGGTTGGTACGGAGAAAGGTTTGGCAAATGCAAATATCAAAGCAACTCTGCAAGACATCGCCTCATGGAATGTAATAAATGCACAATCCATCATAGCCCTGAAAGCGTCTCCCAATGGGCTTCTCGTGGCAGAAAACGATGCATTGAAATCCATTG
>JBIKKD010000122.1:0-4731 GCA_044360565.1 Kapaibacterium sp. (SeqCode) | reverse complement strand
CGCAAGACCATAATCCTTGTTCAAAGAATCGATTGTGAAATCTCCACCAATGAATACATTCATTCCATCAGTTGATAAAGCTTGTATACTGAGGCAATTTGGTGGTAAACCCAAAGCGGTCCAGTTAATTCCATTCCAAGACATCAAAGGAGCGCATTCTTTGATATTGCCTTTTGTGATGGTTGAAGCGACAATTATATTTCCATTATTTAGAATCGTGATATCATTGATTGTCCCGGGAAGACCCAATCCCAATGCATGCCATTCTTTACCATCCCAATACGCAATATTTTTTGCAGGTAACAATCCCGCGGAATCAAAATCTCCGCCGACAAATAATTTGCCCTGTGCATATTTTAGAACCTTCACTTCAGCCTGAGATTTCATTTGAGATGGAATCTTGCCAAGCCCGGATTCCAATGCATGCCATGTACCATTAGAATATCTCGCGATGGCTGAACTTTTAGCATTTCCAATTCCAGGAAAGATACCACCGGCATATAATGAAGTTCCATCATGGGCCAATGCATTGACAGACCCGAATTGCAAACCGGGAATTCCCTGCCATTTTCCACCATCCCAAAAAGCAATGCCGGATATGTTTTCCAATCCTTGTAGAGTAAATCCACCTGAAACATAGAGTCTGCCATCATTTGCCGAACACATTGCCTTGATGGGTGCATTCAGTCCACCTTCCATGACTTGCCAAGAATCTTCCTTATAATAAGAAATATGTCCTGTGACGAGGAATTGCGGTGTATTGCTGTTCAGTCTTGTGAAATATCCTCCGATATGCAATGCATTCCTGTGCATGGTGATTGCTGCGGGAGCGGATTCTGGGCCCTTTAAGACTTTACCAAAGGAAATATCCCATGTATTCATATTCTGTGAATACAGCATTATATGAGTGAAGAATATCAATAAGTATGAAATTTTATGTTGTAGCATAGTCATATTCCCTCAATCATTGACAGGCAAAGTTTCTATGATTTTGTTCATGGTATGTATGTCTTTTTTCAAATCAATCACATATAAAGTAAGCTCTTCGATTTTTCTGAGCAATGCGCTATTCATTGAAGCCAAGTGTATGCCGGCATCTTTGACTTCTGCTTCGGTTGGCATATTGGGCAAATGCTTATTCAATATGATGAATCGTTCCAATGAATCAAGAGTAATGAGTTCATAATCTGATTCGAATACATCATCGGCCCATGAGTCAGTAGTGACAAGTATTTCCTTTGCAATGATAGCTCCTGCCACAGTCAAACGATTTCCCGTGTTCTCACACTCTGGTGAATCATTCCATTCATTGCCAATCATCACATTGCCATCGACATGTAGTGATTGTCTTGGTTGAGCAATGCCAATGCCGACTTTACCTTGTCCCGTGACCGTAAAATACCTCTCATTTGCTTTTGTCGCAATTGAAAAAGCAGGAACAAGTGTGTCATGAAATTGTGCTAAAACTTCCAATCTAGCTTTCGGTTGATTTGTCCCAATGCCGCATAATCCTTGCATGGGCTCTATGACAAGTCCGCGGATGGTTTTATCATCCAGTGAATCCAATCTATAAGAGCATGATGCATCGGCATTGGCAAAAGCGGTATTAGCTAATTGAATTGTGCCTTTACTGAAGAAAAGGGAAGCGGATTGTCCGTTTTCCAATGCTCTGGGAATGGAATCAAAATAGATGTTATCTCCTATGATACTGGCACCTCCGGCATGTAAAGTGAGTCTTTCACCTATATGTACCCTTTCTTTCGGCGCTGCATTATATATGCCCAATGCCCCATGTGATGTAAGATTCATCAGCGTGGAATGATCACTGTTTCTGATGGTTAATGCATTCTTCATGCGATCAGATGTTCTGGACATGATATCAAGAGTGGCACTTGGATACTGCTTGCCGATGCTCATCCCTATTTGATGATCTATCGCAATTCCATTCAATGTTGATTCATCGCCCCAATGTTGGGTAACAATGCCAATTCCTGATAATGAACTATTGCTGAGTACAATTCTTCCGCGATGCATGGAAATGGAAGATGAATAACCTGGTACTATTTTTTTGTCACATTGCTCATCGGGATCATAATATAGATTGTCTGCAATTCGACTTGCTCCACCTGCATGAAAAGTGAATGTATTACCTAGATGCAATGCTTCAAGGGGCTGATTGTTTCCAATGCCTACTCTGGGCATCCAATCAGATTGAGACTGAGCATTTGTTCTCTTTTGCGAGTATAAATTCATGACATTCAACATACCGTCTTCTTCGGTGCCCTGCATACCTTGTTTTTGAACAGAGAATCCAAGACCCCTTTGCACCATGAGTGGCTTGTCTTTTACTCCTGATTGATTTTGGATTTGCGTGTTTTCAATCTTGCCTGCCTGTTCCTCATGTACTGAAGGATGATTGATTTCTCCTATTCTGAATTCAATGGCAGATGATACATGTTTTGCTCGAATATCTTGAGTGATGATGCCGGATTGCAATCGCAATATTGCCGGAGAATGTTTTATCAAATGCGTTACATTATCATCAAAAGAATAGAGATGAAACAGTGTTTTGGGTAGTGCAGATTTATGATGCGAGAAATCACCAATTCCTGAATATGGTTTGAGTTCTCCGGTTGCATGGAAATAATCATTTGGATGTCCCGATAGAAGTGGTTCCGCACGATGATAGAATCCCCAATCAAGATTAGGAAATTGTGCATGAACATATTCAATTCCAATGATTGAATGTAGTAAAATGACATGGAATGAAATGGAACATAGATACTTCATTCCCCTTTGAATGATGATACTCATAAATACCCCTTATTAAAATTGAATATACTTTATGTCCCCAGCATTTTTCTCGACAGATATTTCCCAATTGGTTTTTCGTAAAATTTCAAAGACACAAATGCAAGTATTGAAAAAAGAATGTATCCGATCATTGCTGAAATCGAATAATGAATACCGATGGATTCCAGATATGATTGAAGTGACAAAGCCGATTTGGGATGGCCGGGTACAGAGAGATAATGCAAAACATAGAGTCCGAAAGAGATATCTCCTAAAATGACCATCGTCTTTGTGGACAATACCCTTGCAACCATACCACCTCGATGCAATCCCATAATGATGATACCGGATCCGAATGCAAGTGATGGAAATACAAAATCAGATAATTTATGTTTACCAACTAGATTCGCGCCACCATTTGTATCCGTAAATATCAATGCAATCGTAATGATAACCGTACCGATCAATACAAGTAGATCACCTGATAATTTTCCTTTCGGATAATGTCTGGCATAGGCGGCTATTGCCATTCCTGCGATGAAGTCATCGAGTCTGCCAAAGATTGTCAATGTTCCTGCAGTTCCATCCCAACTACCAATAAAATAATACCAGAAGTTTTGATATATCTCTGTGATGCCATTGCAAAAAGCAACTCCCAAAACCCACATGAAGATTGAAATCAATGCTATTTTCATTTTTGAAGAAATGCGTTCTCGATTGGATACTCTCTCAATCCAAGATTGAAAGATGGATGACATCGAGAGTATTAACATTGGAGCAAGAAGATAAAAACTTATCTCAACGGATAATGTCCAAAGCGGAGGATTTATCGAGAATCTAAATGGAGGATAATACCCATGTAATAATGTCAAATGTGACAAAATGTCCATCAATCCATAAGTAAATGGCAATGCTGCAATGCTCAGCAATATGACCAGTATAGTAAGAGGATAAATTCGAATGAATCGCTTTGATAGATATTGTTTCCAAGAAAATGTATTGTCTTTGAGCGAATCCACATACAGCAAATAGAACAAATATCCACTGAGTGCAAAAAACATGTTTACACCAATCCAGCCATACTTAAATACAGACAAAGACTCATTGAGATGATCATGCAATACATGACCAAAAAAAACAGCTCCTGCCGCAATTGCTCGAATGCCTGTGAGTGCCGGAATCGAAAACATGTGAACCTAATCTATAGGGGAAAGTTAAAAGCAATTTGTTCAAAGGCAACATACGGAATTGCCAGAGTGAATACATTACTGCAAAAACACAGGTTGTTTACTAAGAAGCATCCGGTTTGGATGTCAAAAGTGGAATGATGAATGTAATCACCGACCCTTTGCCTGTTTCGGATGCAATTTCAATTCTACCATTATGTAATTCTGCAACTTTTTGCATGACCATTGTTCCGATGCCATATCCACCTTGACTGTTTTTTGTGGTGAAATAGGGCTTCATCATATTGGCTCTGGTATGATCATCCATGCCAATACCAGAGTCTTTGACCTTGAAATAGACAAACCTGTCATCATGTGAGCAAGATAAATCAACTGTTCCAGGTTGTTTCTGCAGTGCTCGCATTCCATTCTCAACGGCATTTCTCAAACCACGAGTGAGTTTGATTGGATCACAAAATAACATGATTGATTTGCCACTGAAACTCAATTTGGCATTTGGATACAGTTGATCATCGAATTCTTCAATCACATCTTTACAAATGAGAAGTGCATCATTGGGAGAATAACTTGCAACTTCCTCTCTGCCTACCGTAACGATATCCCTGACTCTTTGCATGAGCAAAGTGATTTGAGACAATATCTTCTTTTGTCGAATGATATTCTTCTCATCTACAATTTGTAATTGCTGAGCATTGAGTAAGATAATAGAAAGATTTGTTTGCATGTCATGAGCAAGTTGTGCCCAATTTGT
>JBIKKD010000121.1:0-4746 GCA_044360565.1 Kapaibacterium sp. (SeqCode) | reverse complement strand
GAAGATAAGCTGCAAAAGCCTTGGAATATGAAGTAATCAACTCTTGAGTCAATTCATCATTTGTAACTCTAAGCCCTGATATTGAGCGTATACATGCCATGATAATCTAGAATAAAATGCTGCAGAAGGTCATGCAAATATACCGTGTTAGACGATTATGCTGACATAAAAAAAGGCCATCCGAATATTCGAATGGCCTTAGATCTTGTCATTTGAAGATTATTCTTCTTCAATTGGAGTCTGAATATAGATCTTAACAGTTCTATTATACAATCTTCCTTCTGGCAATTGATTGATAAAGAATGGTAAATCTTCACCAACACCTTTTGAATCCAATACTTGGAATTGACCTTTAGTTGCATTACGAATTGCAGTTTCAACTGTTTTCGCACGATTGGTAGACAATTTTGCATTTGATTCGAACATACCGATAACATCTGTATGTCCTTCTACTGATATCTCAGATTTTGGCATTGTACGAGTAAATACAAATTCCTTCATGATACGCTCATTAAATGGACCTGCATCATAACGATTGAATGGGAAGAGTACAAGCTTATAACTTTCGCGAGTTTTTGCACCTGCTTTCTCAACTTTAACGCCAGGCTTATTCTTAACTATCATCACTTTTATCATGATAGATTCTGAAGCACATTCAGTACCATTGATGCTCTTCACGATAAGTCTTGCTGAAAATGCACCTTCATCATTGATTGATTCTTCCAATTTGGCTCCGGCAGCATTTTTCCAATCCCATGTATATGTTTTTTCTGTCTTGCCAATTTTGGTAAGAGTAATCCACTCACCATCACCGCGCTTGATCTCAATTCTTCTTGAATCAACCAAACCTTCATCAATACCATTATCCAATTGGAAATCCATGGTCAAAGGTGTTGGGAAGATTGTGGGCTCACGGTCGATTAGAGGTTTACGAACTTGCCAAAGATCTTCTTCGGAACTACTTGCGAATGTAAGCTCAGTTCTACGATTTTCGACATTACTATACAATTTGCTCTGTGGATCTTTATCGCTTGTTTTAGAAGCAACTAATGCATCAGGAAGATTGCGTTTTTCAAGCTTCATTCTGCTTTCTTCAATACCCCAAACATTCTTGAGATAATCATAGACGATTTGAGCTCTTCTTTGAGAGAGATCCAAATCTTTTTCGCCAGGTGAAGTTTCATCATTGCAACCTGTAACGGTTACGGAAACACTTGGATACTTCTTCAAGCGATATCCATAAATATTCAAAATGTCATAATACTTTTCAGGAGTATTTGCATCCTTATCACCTTTCACTCTTTCATCTGAGAAACCTGCTGTTTGTGCAGATGAAGAGAATAAGCGATAGCGTGATGGCATTGTTGCAGAAGTAGAATCAAAGAATACATAAGGAAGCAATGGGAACAAATCGATAGTTGCAACTTCTTCCAATACCAAACCCTTCCATGATGCAAGATTTGGATTTTTCTTGCTAACACGCTTGATATAATCAGCGTATTCCATCTCAGCAGAAATTTGTGGTTTTCTTCCGAGAGTAATACGAACAGGTGGCTCTTCCTTTGATTGCTTTGCCTTTTCTTCATCATAAGTTGTTTCAGGCTTGATGATGGTCACAGTTTGTGATTTTGTGCCATACTTGTCATTTTGAGCCACGATTTCAAACTCAATTTTCTCTGACGCATTATCACCTGTACCATAATCAGCGTTTTGAACGATATATTGAAGTTCAGGTTTTCCTTGCTTCAATGAATCACGCTTTGATGTTCCGATATGCTTGTTCTTGATTGTTACAAGCGCAGGAATTCCTTCACCTGTACATTCATCAATTACAATCACTCTAAGAATAACTGCTCTTGAGAATGGCGGTACAAATGCCATGAACACATCTTGACCACCTTGTGAACGCTCAAAAGATCTGTCTGATGAGAAATAAATAACATCACCTGAAGCAGGGAATGAAATAAATTCTTCATCATCTTTGGAATTGATTCCGGGATATGGAATTGGTTCGGGCTTTGACCAGATATTCTTCTCAGCATCTTTCAATGTTGTGAAATAGAAATCCTTTGCACCAAGATTTGGAACATGACCTGTCGAAGCAAAATATAGAGTCACACCGTCTTTTGCGATGAAGGGTCCGAGTTCTTCGCCTGCAGTATTGACCGGCGCGCCAAGATTCTTTGCCTGCTTCCAATTACCGGTTTCTTCATCAAAATCAGCATACCAAATATCATAATTGGTATTACCTGGATCTGAGTCTGTATTGTTTGGTCCCAAACGGTTTGAAGCAAAGTAAATACGATTTCCATCTGGAGAAAGCGATGGTTGTGAATCCCAGAAATTTGAATTCACTTCTTTTCCAAGATTGGATGGTCTACCCCATTTCACACCGTCGATTTCTGTCAAATACAAATCGCATGAGCCAAATCCATCCGGACGATCACATGCAGTGAAAATAAGTCTTTGACCATCGGATGAAATCGATGCAGCACCTTCATTATAGATGGTGTTAACCGTGTTCTTGCTATTCTTTGGCTCCGGCTCAATATTGAATAGTGAGTCAGCTTGGAATTCATCCAATCTACCCTCTTTCTTTGATGCCCAAAAGTCATCCGATGCCGGACCACGATACTCTACATCATCACTTGCCTTGCTACCCTTTCTATTCGATACGAAAAACAATGTTTTCCCATCGGCGGTAACTGTTGGTGCATATTCATCAGCTCCTGTATTGATTGCAGGACCAAGATTGATGATTTTGATATTCTTACTTTTTAATGCATTAGCCGCATTGTCATCATCATCTGCTGCAATTGTTGCAGAATAGAGATACAAAGGTTCATTGGGAGCGGATTCCCCTGCCTTTGTAATAGCATTGAGCAATTTTCCTTCCAATCTTCCTGCACTTGCTGACTGTGTAACAGTACTTGCAATAAGCATGAAGCTGAAGAGAAAGAGTAGTCGTTTTTTCATGGCATAACCTTGAAGTGAAAAACGTAATGTATCTAATTGTAATTTTATTCTATCGGACCGATTGTGCAAAGGACAAAACCTTTCTCAATCGCAGAACCTGCTTCGGCATATATTTCTTTGATAATACCATTCATCGGTGATTTCAGAGCATTCTCCATTTTCATGGCTTCGAGTACAAATATGACTTCACCCTTCTTTACGGTTTGGCCTATTGTAACATTGATTGCCTTCAATAATCCCGGCATGGGAGCGTTCACCTTCACAATGGAAATTAAGGTATCCGCTCCGGACTTGATGATCGAGCCATATTCGTACTGACGAGCATCACTCACTTTTGAAGAATAGGTATATCCATTCAGTGAAATGTCAATTCCTTGATGCGTCTTTGTTGCTATCACAATATGTCTCTCGCCCGAAGACTGATTGATCAATTCATAACAAGAGGGATATTCAAGTAGTGAATTGACAATGAAGGCATCTTTACCAACAATGATGGATGAACCTTCCACAAAGATTGGAATATCTTTATTTTCAGCGGAAAATTCAGCTTCGGCATGATAAGAAATTGCCATGACAGGATACAGTTAAGTGCGAACAGGAACTATTTCAACGCGGAAATTTAGACAAATTTTTCATTTTAGGCACCCATATTGCTTGTAAAGTTGTCCACATCATGAAAATTCCACATACAATCATAAAAACAGCCATGAATCAGAATACGGACTTTTACAATCGAGTATATGATATAGTTCGCACCATACCTCTTGGAAAAGTAACGACTTATGGTATCATTGCTGATTTTTTGGCTGCAAAAAGCTCCTCAAGACTCGTTGGCTGGGCTTTGAATGCGGTCATGGACAGAGTGGACATTCCATGTCATAGAGTTGTTAATCGACTGGGCGAATTATCAGGGAAAATGCATTTTGATCATCCAACTCAAATGAAAGACAGACTTCTTGCAGAAGAAGTCACTTTTATCGGAGAAGCCGTAGATTTGTCCAAACATCTTTGGAAGCCACAAGATGCACTCGATGATTTACTGTAATTTCCATAGGAATGAATAATCATGAAAACAAACCGCAGAACCTTCATTGGTTCCGGAATTGCACTCGCAGGGATGGCTGCAACCACCGGATTGACATCTGCTCAAGATATCGATGCCAAAGCAGGTACTTTAACCAAACATGTATTGCCAAACTTACCTTATGGGTATACTGAACTGGAACCATTTATAGATGCAATGACAATGGAATTGCATCACTCCAAACATCATAAAGCATATGTTGATGGACTAAATAAAGCAGAAGCGGAACTTGCAAAAGCCAGAACATCGGGAGATTTCTCACTCATTCAACATTGGTCAAAGCAATGTGCTTTTCATGGTGGAGGACATGCCCTTCATTCTTTATTTTGGCAATGCATGACACCTCAATCGAAAGGCGGAGGAACCCTAGATGCTTCCCCAATCATGAATGCCATCAATGCATCATTCGGTTCTTTTGAACAATTCAAAAAACAATTCACGGCAGCGGCAATTGCCGTCGAAGGAAGTGGTTGGGCATTATTGCACTATCGCAAAGATGATGGAGCACTCATAATCTTGCAAGCAGAGAATCAGCATAAATTATCGAGCTGGAATACAATACCCATTCTTGGAATCGATGTATGGGAGCATGCCTATTATCTGAAATATCAGAATAAAAGAGCTGACTATGTGAATGCTTGGTGGAATATCGTCAACTGGAAAGCAGTAAACGCTTTTTATGAGCA
>JBIKKD010000010.1:0-14511 GCA_044360565.1 Kapaibacterium sp. (SeqCode) | reverse complement strand
AAGATTCCGGCTTATAACTCAATGCACCGAATTCAAAAGGTACTTTATCAGGGTTCATCTCAAGAAAAAGATTTACGCCTTTGCTATACGATTCAAGGATTTGTTTTGTTGTTTTACTGGAATTCTTAAATAATTTCCCTGCTATTTCCACAAGATTCATCACCCTCATGAATCTATCCGATTGCAAAGCTTGATCTCCAAAGATCTCAGCCAACCTTCCTCTTCCAGCTCTCCGAGCTATATCCATTTGCCATAATCTGTCTTGTGCATGAACATAACCCATCGCCATGAAAGCATCTTGTTCATTGTTAGAAACGATATGTGGAATGCTGAACTTATTGCGGTAAATATGAACTGAATCCATAATTGATTCAGAGTGATGTATCTCACCTTTGTCAATGGAAGTTTTTGTTACCAATGACAATGAGAAAATACCCAAACCGATTCCACATAATATCAATGATATGAGAATCGGCATTCCATATTGAGAAAGTAGGCGTAATATTGGCAAGCGATTGAGCATGATTCTTCATTAAGAAGCATTATGTGATTGGACTATTTGGAGTAGTTGAGAGATATCTTCGAGTATATAATCAGCTTTGACATCTTGATTGCCAAATGAATCACCATATTGAGCAAAAGCTGTATGCATACCGACATTCTTTGCACCGACCATGTCCCTTTCCACCCAATCACCAACCATGATTGCATGTTCAGGTGCAATGTCTAGCTTTTTTAGAGCTGTTTGAAACGGTACAGGACTTGGCTTTCTTTCACCGGTATCATCATATGTCACAACTGCATCAAAAGTATGATGATAATTGATGTGACACAATCTAAGCCAAGCTTCTCTTGCAGGTGCATCTGAAACAACACCGAGTTTGATATTTGATTTTACTAGCGACATCAATGTTGCTGTCACATGAGGATAAGGCTTCAAAGCTGCCTCTCTTGCTCTTCTATACGCAATGATGCCGGCTGATAATATGCGATAATCTAAATATCCCAATTGCTGAGTGAGCAATTCATCAAATACTCTTTGATACTCGATCCCTTGTGCATCATATATTGTTTTGATATGTCCCTGTAATTGATTCATGGTCAAATTCAATCCTGCATCAATCATTGCATTGATTGCCGCATCAATTGCCTGATGTTTCATAGCCATGAAATCTACAAGAGTATTGTCCAAATCGAATATCACTGCTTTAATCATACATTTCTCAAGAAAGTTAATATCGATATTCAGTAAATTAAGTGACACTCATTTCGAGTATTATTGGCTTAAAATTACATAATTGACCACAACTACTTGGCATAGGAGGATAGAAATATGGTCCTGACCACCGCTATAGAAGCTTTGTCTCATATATCATCAAATTCACGAGTTTTCATTCATAGCGTGGCTGCGGCTCCCCAGTCATTGATCGAAGCAATGGTTCATTATTCAAATTCATTGAGAAATGTAGAGATTGTCCAACTCCATACAGAGGGTCCGGCACCATATGCAGAACCGGGAATGGAACAATCATTCAAAGTGAATGCTTTTTTTGTGGGGTCAAACATACGAGAAGCCGTGAATGCTGGAAGAGCTGAATATATGCCGATATTCCTGAGTGAAGTTCCGATGCTTTTTCGTCGTGGTTTAATGCCTGTAGATTGTGCATTGATCCAAGTTTCGCCTCCTGATGCACATGGATTTTGCTCTTTGGGCATTTCAGTTGATATTGTCAAAGCAGTTCTAGAAAATTCTACAACAATAATAGCTCAAATCAATGAGCATATGCCAAGAACACATGGGGATGGGTTTATTCATATTGACAATATAGATTATGGCGTGATTCATAATCAAGCTTTGCCTGAATATCATGGTCCAATTTTATCAGAAGTACATACCGCAATCGGCAATCATGTTGCTTCTCTCATTGAAGATGGGGCAACATTGCAAATGGGCATAGGAGCTATACCTGATGCTGTTTTAAGTTCACTGTCCAATCATAAACATCTGGGAATTCATACAGAAATGTTTTCTGATGGCATAATCCCACTTATTGAAAAAGGTGTGATCAATGGTTCTATGAAGAGAGTGCATCCGGGGAAGATTGTTACGGGATTTGTAATGGGTTCAAAGAAACTCTATGATTATGTTGATGATAATCCCGCAATCGTATTCCTTGATATCGCATATATCAATGATACAAATGTCATTCGTAGAAATCCCAAAGTGACAGCCATCAATAGTGCGATTGAGATAGATTTGACAGGACAAATCTGTGCTGATTCCATCGGTACATCTATATATTCTGGCGTTGGTGGTCAAATGGACTTCATGAGAGGTGCATCACTTTCAGATGGAGGGAAACCCATCATAGCCCTTCCTTCTGTTACTGCTTCCGGTGAAAGTAAAATTGTAAGCATGTTGAAACCGGGGGCAGGTGTTGTTACAACAAGAGCTCATGCACATTATATCGCCACTGAATATGGAATAGCTGATATGTTCGGAAAAAACATAAAACAAAGATGCAAGGCCCTCATTGATATTGCTCATCCGGATCATAGAGAGCAATTGGAAAGAGATGCCAAGAATTTATGACTGAAGTCTTGCATAGGCCTTTTCAATCAATCCAGTGATGATTTCCTGTTGTAATACCACCTGAGTTTGTGTTCCCTTGCAAAGGATGATTTCACCATTATTAATAGTGGATTCTATCTCACAAACCAGTATCCTACCATCAAAAGAGATTATTCTTGCATTGACCTCTATTTTTTCTCCAAGAGCGGCCATTCCCGTATGTTTAAGATTGATTCCGCCTCCTATGGCTTGATCGCCGGTTTCAAAGAATGGTTCTATGACTTTTCTTGCTGCCAATTCGGCATAATACACCATTGTCACAGTTGAGCAGACAGGATGTATCTCTGTTCCGTCCAATGTGGCAGTCATATCAGATTGTACTGTAAATGATAAGGAATATTCTTTTCCGATGATATCCTTCTTCATGGAATGGACTCCATATTTAGTATTTTTGCGTCGTAATTATGTAGATATACTATGAAAATATCATTTCATACATTGGGTTGTAAACTCAATTATTCAGAAACTTCTCAACTCAGAGATCAATATGAAAAATTGGGTCATGAAATCGTTCCTTTCGGCGATCTTACCGATGCAGTGATTATAAATACTTGCACGGTGACAGAGAATGCCGATACGGAATGCCGTAAAATCATTCGCAAAATACAGCAAAAATCTCCGAATGCATTCATTGGAGTTACAGGTTGCTATGCGCAATTAAAATCCGAAGAAATATCGACGATACCCGGAGTTGATGCAGTCATTGGAACAGCTGATAAATTAAAAATAGATCAATTGATAACAGATTATTCAAAAAGGGAGACTCCCGAGCTATTTGTTCAATCGATTGATGCTGCTGAATTTGCATTTTCACAGTCTGCAGATGAAGATGCCAGAACCAGAGCATTTTTGAAAATACAAGATGGATGTGATTATAGTTGTAGCTTTTGCACAATTCCGATGGCAAGAGGAAAAAGCAGAAGCATTGATTTGAAAGATATTCCAGATAGAATCAAACGATTGGAAGAACAAGGTTATCATGAAATCATTCTCTCCGGAATCAATCTCGGTGACTATCATCATGATGAACATACATTTTACGATGTTTTGAAAATGATAGAAGATTTAGAAACCAAATCTCGCTTTAGAATCGGCTCCATTGAACCCAATCTTGTTTCAGATCAAATTATTCAACTCATCACAAGTTCAAAGAAAATCGTACCGCATCTTCACATACCTCTTCAAAGTGGATCGCCATCAATATTGAGAAGAATGAAAAGAAGATATAAAGCATCCGCATATCGAGAAACTTTACTCACATATAAACAATTGCTTCCCCATGCCTGTATAGGTGCTGATGTCATCGTTGGTTTTCCCGGTGAAACAGATGCTGAATTTGAAGAAACTTTTTCATTTATTGAATCACTTCCCTTTTCATATTTGCATGTTTTCACATATTCGGAAAGAGATAATACTCCCGCCGCCGAATATCCTGATGCAGTTCCAATGCGAATCAGAAAATTGCGTAATGCTAGATTGAGATCGCTCTCAGAACACAAAAGACTGGAGTTTTATTCTTCTGAGATCGCTAAAGAATATATCGTCATACCCGAGTCTTATGATCCGGAAACAGGACTTTGGAAAGGATGGACCGATAATTATATTCGATGTCAGTTCTCAGCAGATCAGCATATTGAACTTCAACCTTATCGCATAAAATTGCTTTCTATAAATGATGAGAATGGCCTAGTTAATAGTTCATTGATTGACATCCCTATAGTCAATCAACTATATTTCCCTCTTTCTGTCATGTGAATTGCATCATGTCTAATCGCATCACCCATGTCTTGAAAGTCGAATATGATGGAACGAATTATTCGGGATGGCAAAGACAAAACAATGGCAATAGTGTTCAACAGGCAATTGAAGAAGCACTCAAGAAATTAACAGGACATGAGATTCATGTATTGGGATCAGGTAGAACTGATTCCGGAGTTCATGCTCGCGGTCAGATAGCACATTTCAAATCAACTAATGAAATATTCTCCGTTCCTGAAGATAAGATCATTCGTGCAATCAATAGTAGACTGCCAAAAGACATTCGCATAGTTGGCCATTGCATACCACTTTGTGATTTCCATTGCACCCGAGATGCTGTGTATCGTGAATATTCCTATACAATTACAAGCATTGAGCATGTTTTCAATAGATATTTCTCTACCTATTATCCATATCCATTAGATGAGGAAAAACTGCTTAGGTCCGGAGATATGTTTATAGGCGAACATGATTTCACTTCTTTTTCAAAGCATAATCCTTCTACTATTTCATATGTATGTAATGTTGCATTATGTGAATGGAAATGTACCGACACAGGAGATTATATCTTGCATATAGGAGCAAATAGATTCGTATATGCAATGGTTCGCTCATTGGTTGGTGCAATGTTGGAATATGCTCGAGGTTCAATGACAAAAGATGAAATTTTGCATTTATTGAATGTACCTCAAAGATATTCACAAATTAAAAGAGCTCCTGTTGCTGAACCTCAAGGACTAGTTTTGGAAAAAGTGATATATCCAGATCAATATGGAATCCGATTCTAATGACTCAAGATTCTCGACATTTAGAATTCATGAATCTTGCTATAAATCAAGCCAAGATCGCATATACACTCGGTGAAGTCCCAATTGGTGCAGTCATAGTGAAGGATGATGAAGTCATAGCATGTTCATATAATCAGACAGAACATCTTCAAAATCCGACAGGACATGCAGAATTATTGGTGATTGAATCTGCATCAAAAAAACTAAAGACAAGAAGATTATTAGACTGTACATTATATGTTACACTGGAACCCTGCGCAATGTGTGCAGGTGCAATCATTCTCTCGCGAATACCAATTATCTATTTCGCTTCAAAAGATCCAAAAGCAGGCGCTGTTCATTCTCTATATGAACTATTGAATGATAAACGATTGAATCATCAATGCGAAGTTCATCAAGGATTCATGGCAAAAGAATCTTCGGATCTATTGTCTTCATTTTTTAGAGAACTGAGGGAAGGTAGAATTCTAAAGACAAAAGAATTAGGAAATAATAGTGAAGCATGAAGAAAGACAATATGATCCCGGATTATATCTCATTCCAACTCCCATCGGAAACTTGGAGGATATGACTCTTCGTGCATTAAGACTATTGTCGATATCTGAAATTATTGCTTGTGAAGATACTCGAGTAACGGGACAATTATTAAAGCAATATTCCATAATCCCACAGAAACTTCATTCATGTCGAGAGCACAATGAAAAATCAATAAGTGAATTTCTTTGTAATGAAGTCAAAAAAGGTAAGAGAGTTTGTTATGTCTCTGATGCAGGAACTCCAGGAATTTCAGATCCAGGTATGATTCTCATTCAGACTGCAATTACAATGGAAGTGCCTTATCATGTCTTGCCGGGTGCTACAGCATTAATACCTGCACTTGTGCAAAGTGGTTTTTCAACTGATGATTGGTGTTTTCTTGGTTTCCCTCCTCATAAGAAAGGCAGAGATTCATTTATCAGCGCTTTACATGATAGAAAGAATGTAGTAATTCTTTACGAGAGTCCATATCGGATATTGGATTTGTTCAATTCATTTGAATCATCTCAATCATTGAATGCAAGACAATATTATGTGGTGAGAGAATTGACCAAGAAATTTGAACAATCGTTCAGAGGAAATCCTACTGAGATACTGCAATTGTTGACAGAACAGAATGCAAAAGGTGAATTTGTGATTGTGATAGATAAGGAGAACATATAATGTTCATCACATTTGAAGGAATTGATGGCAGTGGTAAATCCACACAGATTCAATTATTGAAGGAAATGCTTGAAAAACGAAATCATGTCGTGACAACACTTCGTGAACCCGGTGGAAATATTCTTTCTGAACAGATCAGACAACTATTGTTGGATTCTAAAGAACAAGTAGATCCGCGATGTGAATTACTTCTGTTCACGGCGGCAAGGGCTCAATTAGTGAGTAGTGTCATCAGACCTGCATTGGAAGCAGGAAAGATTGTGATCTGTGATAGATATATTGATTCTTCCGTAGCATATCAGGGATATGGCCGAGGACTATCCATTGAGTCAATTGAATCCATAAATGATTTTGCAACAGCCGGACTTATACCTGATATCACATTTATTTTTGATTTGTCAGTAGATGATGCAGCCAAAAGAGCAGGATTTAGATCAAATGACAATCAAACCAAGCCTGATAGAATGGAAAGATCAGGTGATGCTTTTTTCGAAAGAACAAAACAAGGATATCTTGAAATAGCGAAGAAGTCTGATAGAAAAATATTTATCATCAATGCAAATGATGCCATGAATGACATTCGCGAACAAGTTGAATCAATCGTTGAAAGCTATTTGTGATAGGTAATCACTCTTCACTTTTTGCAAAATCATACATAGCCACCTTTAATCTCATGGATGCTTGATGAGGATAATATTCCTCATATCCGGGCTTTGCTTCTATGACTTCTACATTGGCCCAACATGATGCCGGTTTGTACTCGGTAATGATAGCCGAGAATAATTCTTTCCCTTCTCTCGAAACTGTATAAGAATTGCCTTGAACAGGCATAGTGGATCTATCCGGGGATTCATGATGATGTTTCATTTTATTTCTCAATCAATGTATGTAAAGCGTTCATGAAATAGTGAGCAATATGATCACGAATGATTACATGATGCATATTTCTTGATTCAAATGTTTTCACAATGATTGTATCATTCATTGATAATTCTGATGCCAATGCATATATCTTTTGAATGATATCGTCATTTTGGGTACAGATAGAAATACGAAGTATGGAATCATCATCCGAAAATAATTGAGTATATTTTTTCATGTCCTGAGAATGTCTAATGATGATTGTTGGCACTACTTCATCATACTCATTGGAGATTGTTGTTTTTTCTCCCTTATCATCAAAAGCATTTGCTATTGATACAGGAATGGAATGTTTTAGTGGAAGATCCAACATCCAATGATGGAGTAATTTCAAACCATTATTAGCCAATTCTTGGGCTTGAGTGTATGATAATCTTGGGATGGCGATTGTATTGACAATATACTTCGGATCTGATGATCGAATTCCACAGACATCTGTCCAGATAGTAATTTCTTCCGCATTTAATGTGCTACCCAATAATGCAGCGGTTAGATTTGAACTTTCATATCCCATGGTTGTAATATCACCATGTGAATTCTTGCCGATGAATCCTGCCATGATGATAAAATCATGATTATCAAATGCTGGTAAAAGTGTTGTATGAACATGATGTAAAACCAATGCTTCAATTGGTTTGGCAGAACCATGTACATCATTGGTGATGATAATATCACCGGAATCAATCAATCCTACATTGACTTCATGCAATGATAATAATTCTTTTACAAAACAAGTTGCTAGTATTTCGCCTTGAGCAAGAATCATATCACTGATGCGAGGACTAATTTCTTTTGTTAAAGAAATTCCCTTCAGAAGTCTTTGAAGTAGAATAGATGTCTTTTCGAGTAGCTCCTCAAATATTGACTTGTTGGGCAATAATACATCTGAGAGCATTTCATGATACTGAATGATTGAATGTAACTCATTCATTGATATATCATATGATTGATGAAGTGCGGAATTCATCATAGAATTCAATCTTCTTGTGATATCAGAAAAAGCAGAAATGACAATCACATGTTTGTCATCCTGTCTTTTTATGATTTCCACCATCGCCTGAAAACCGGCTTCATGATGAAGAACTGAACCTCCAAATTTCATGACTTTCATAGTAATCTCATCTTATGATATTCACTTCAGGTTCAAGATCAATACCATATAACTCTTTGACTGAATTCTGAATCTTTATTGATAATTCATAAATGTCATGCCCAAATGCATTCTCTGCATTGATAAGAACAAGTGCCTGTCTATCATGTACGCCTGCTCCATTAAATCTATACCCTTTCCAACCCGCTTTATCAATCAACCAACCTGCAGGAATTTTAACTTCATGTTCATTCAAAGGATATGAAGGCATGTCTAAGTATGTCTGCTTTAAACTATTATACACTGAATATGGTATGATTGGGTTTTTAAAAAAACTACCGGCATTACCTATGATATCCGGATTTGGGAGCTTCTTATTTCTAATCTGAATTATTGCATTAGCAATATCCTTTGAATTAGGAGATTCAATTTCATGCTCGCGTAAATATTCTTCAACATCCGGATACTTTGCCATTGGAGATTCAAACTTGTTTAAGCGAAAATCCACATGAGTAATCATAAAATGTTTCCATTCCTGACTTTTAAAAGTACTATTTCTGTATTCAAACATACATTCTTCATTTGTAAGAGTTTTTCTCTCTCCGGAATGTAGATTCAAGCAATGTACGGCAATAATTGTTTCTGATACTTCCCTTCCATAAGCACCGATATTTTGTACAGGTGCAGCACCAACATTACCAGGTATAAGAACTAGATTCTCAAGTCCATATAATCCATTATCAAGCATTTCAATGATGAATTCATGCCAATTCTTACCGGCTTCAACTCTTACTGTGGAGTATTTCTCTGAATCTTCAATCAGTGTGATGTTTGTACCTATATAACTAATGGCTTCATCAATATCAGGATTGACAAATAAGTAGTTGGTCCCACCACCGATTATCAATGGATTTATTAATTGAATTGAAGGGACCACATCAAAATCATTCTCATGTTCAATGAGTACATACTTTTTGACATTCACCGGAGTCTTGAAACCCGTGAAATTTGTAAGATTATGATTGTACAGTATGTTCATATATCATCTTTCAAATATCAATGTTACAGGACCATCATTTTCTATATGAACTTTCATGTCTGCTCCAAAAACTCCTGATTTGACAGAAGAGTATCGTTCTTTCAATATTGAATTGAAATGTTCGAAGAGCACTTTTGCTTTTATTGGGTCTTCAGCATGAATAAAACTCGGTCTCAAACCTCTGTCATTTTGAGCACATAGCGTGAAATTTGGTATGATGAGCAATTCGCCGGATATATCGATCAAAGATAGATTCATCTTACCATGTTCATCTGGAAAAATGCGGAGTCCTAACAATTTGTCAATGAGCCATTCATTTTTATCACTGTCATCACCCTGACAATATCCAATAAGAACATTCATGCCCCGATGAATCGAGGCATGAATAGTATCATCAATACTTACCGATGATGAGTGAACTCTTTGAACAATGGCTTTCATGAACCTTGTGAATAATCATAGAAACCTTTGCCTGATTTGCGACCTAGATGACCTGCAGCAACCATCTTGCGCAATAGTGGACATGCACGATACTTACTATCACCCAAGCCATCATGTAACACTTCCATGATTGAAAGACATACATCAAGACCAATAAAATCAGCCAATGTAAGCGGTCCCATAGGATGCGCCATTCCCAATTTCATGACTGTATCAATATCTTCAGCACTTGCAATGCCTTCCATCAAACAATACACCGCTTCATTGATCATTGGCATCAAGATGCGATTTGATATGAAGCCGGGATAATCTTGTACGGTTACCGGTACTTTACTCAATTGCTTGGCAAGGTCAAAGATGATTTGATATGTTTCATCGGAAGTTGCAAAACCTCTTACGATTTCGCATAATTTCATGACAGGTACAGGATTGAAAAAATGCATTCCGATGAATTTATCAGGACGATTGGTCGCTGCACCCAATTCAGTTATGGAAATCGAAGAAGTGTTCGAAGCGAATATACATTCGGGCTTTGCTGTTGTTTGTGCCTGCTGAAACAATGCAATCTTAACATTCTTTTGCTCAGTTGCCGCTTCAATGATGAGATCTGCATTGGCTGCTGATTGAGTTAAATCAGTTGATGCAATAATTCTTCCAAGAATAGCTTGCTTATCATCATTTGAAATAATCTCTTTTTTTACCTGGCGATCAAGATTTCCGGTAATTGTTGCAATGCCTTTTGAAAGAGATGCTTCACTAATATCAACAAGTGATACTGAATGACCATGTTGAGCACATACATGAGCAATACCATTGCCCATTGTTCCTGCTCCGATTACTACGATATTCATGACTTATCCTCAAATAAATATTGATTATTCATATTCATAAAATCCGGCACCGGATTTTCTACCATATCTACCCGCATTCACGATATCTTGTTGCATGAGTGATGGAGTAAATCTGGGTTCATTGAAATATTGTGCAGCCACAGACTTTGTGACTTCCAAATTGACATCATTTCCGATAAGATCCATCAATTCAAATGGTCCCATTTTGAAACCGAGTGATTTCATTAGAGTATCAATTTGTTTTGGATTGGAAGCATTTTCGGTGGCAATGCGCATTGCTTCATTATAGTAATTTCGTGCAACACGATTTACGATAAATCCGGGTACATCTTTTGCTATAACCGGTACTTTTTTGATCGAGCGACAAAACTCCAATGCGGTATGTAACACTTCATCTTTCGTAATGGGAGTTCTGATGATCTCAACCAACTTCATGATATGCGCCGGATTGAAAAAGTGCAATCCAATAAAATTATGAGCGTACTTTCTGTTTTTTGAAAGTATGTTCACAGACAATGAAGATGTATTTGTTGCCAATATTGCATCTTCTCTTAAACCGGAATCTTCGATAGATGCAAAAAGTACTTCTTTGATTTCAAGTGATTCAATGATTGCTTCAATGACAATATCAGCATGTGACACTTGTTCGCTTAATTCATCGGTAAATACACACTGATTGGAGTAATCAACATATTGTTCATTATTTATGCTTCCTTTATCAAGTGATTTCTTTAATTGCACATCAATGAAAGATTTCGCTTGATTGAGAGCTTCTTGATTTTTATCAAATAGTATGGCTGAATGTCCGGATAAAATGGACACAAGGGCAATTCCTCTTCCCATCGTACCGGATCCACAAATCATGATTTTCATAAATTACTCTTGTTTTTGTACATGCATCTGATGTCTTAGTCTGACCAGGCCTTCAGTGATTGTACTGAAAGATATTCCCAGATCTGTATGTGCTTTCAAATTGATCAATCCACTTATCAGTGGTCTTTGTGCCGGCTGATGTAGTTCTTTTGTCTTTATTGGTATAAACAATGATTCATCCAGATGAAAAATCTTTGCGATCTCCAATGCAAATTCAAGTCGATTGCATTGTGTATTACCACCGATATGATAAATCCCACATCTCTTTTTTTCAATGATTCTCTTTACTGCCAAAGCCAAATCATCGGTTAATGTTGGATTTGAATATTGATCATCGACTATATTCATCTGTCTTTCAGCATCTGCAGAATCTAATACCCACTTGACAAAATCCTGTTGTTTATCATTTGTCAAGCCATAGACAACATTTGTTCTTATCACCGTATTCTTGGCATGAGATTTCAAAACGGCATTTTCACCTGCTAATTTGGATTTGCCATAATAAGAAATTGGTCTTGGTTGATCATGTTCAGAATATGGGCCTTTAACTCCATCAAAAACATAATCTGTTGAAAAATGAATGAGATGAGCTTCAATTATCAATGCTATTCTTGATAATTGTTCAGCAAATATTGCATTGATAGCCCATGCTTCCTGCTTTTTATCTTCGCAAGCATCAACATTTGTCATTGCAGCTGTATTGATTATGTAATCAGGTCTTATGGAAAGAAACTCATCTTTCCAAAGCTTTGGCTCGGTATATGGTACTGCTTTATACTGAATTCTATCAGTGGAATCTTGATCGAGCGTCATGGAATAAACATATAATTTCCATGTTGTTTCTTTGATGAGCAAGTCTATGATTGCTGATGCAATTTTACTATTACCACCTATGATTGCAATATTCACATCAAACTCCATTTTCATGTTCATACATAAATGCATGAAGTTCGGAAAGAATCAAATCATATGGATATGTGATTTTGCGCATCATCTCATGTCCATTGATGCAAAAAACATCAAATCCCGCATATTCCAAGATTGATGCATCATCTGTAAAAATGGCATCGCCGATCGATTGTACTGCTTTAGCATATATGCTTGTGTCAACGATTTGAGGTGTTTGTGCCAACATGAATTGCTTACGATCAAAAGTTTTTTCAACTACATCATCTGAGACTTTTTTCAATGTATCAGAAACAGGCAATGTAGGAATGACACAAACATGATCTACGCTTGTTTTCACTAATTCTTGTAATACTGCTTTCGGAATGAATGGCCTGGCAGCATCATGAATAATGAGTTTATCGGATTTCATGGCCAAGAGTGATTGCAATGCATTGCTGATTGAATCTTTTCTCTCTCTACCACCTTCCACAAATTCAATAGATGACAATGGAAGATACTGTTTGCAAATATCCTGTAACTCAAGCATTCTTTCCGGATCACAAGCTATGACAAGTGTTATAACATGATCGCCACATGTTATCAATCCATCAATCAATGAGCGGATGGCATATTCGATAATCATGATATCATTGATTCTAAGAAATTGCTTTGGTATATCATTTCCAAAACGAGAACCTTTGCCGGCAGCCGGTATAATACAAGCAATATTCATGATAAACTCGATGCATATGAAAAAGGCAGACCTAGTGCCTGCCCTTTCGGATATATCTTAATAGTCAACGACTTATTTGTCTGCCTCTCCCATAACGGGATCTACGGAGCCTATAATAGCAACAATATCAGAAACCATTGAACCTTCGGACATATATTTTAGTCCTTGAAGATTCGAAGATGAGGGAGAGCGAATTTTCAATTTCCATGGATGACCTGTGCCATCAGATACAATAAAGAAGCCTAATTCGCCTTTTGGGCCTTCAATTGCAGTATAAGTTTCACCGACAGGAGGCATTGCACCAAAATTAATTAACATGAAATCATTGATCAATTCTTCCATTTTGGTGTAGATATGCGCTTTTTGAGGGAGCACATGTTTGGGATCATCCGCCAAAACAGGTCCTTTCGGCAATTTGTCCAAAACTTGATGAATGATTTTGACAGATTCTTTCATCTCTTGCACGCGAACAATATATCGAGCCCAAGTGTCGCAATCATTATGAGTGATGACATCAAAATCCAATTGATCATAAACCCAATACGGCATATCGCGACGAAGATCATGGTTGATTCCTGATCCACGCAAACATGGGCCTGTCAAACCGAGTTGAATTGCTTTGTCTGCAGGCATATAACCGACACCGGCCAATCGTTCGATAAAAATTCTATTACGATTGACAAGGCCTTCGGATTCTTTCAAACGATCGGGAAATTGATTCACCCAATCACGGATCATTTTCAAAACTTCCGGAGAAATGTCATTTGCTATTCCACCTATTCTTGAGAAACTGGTCGTAAATCGAGCACCACAAATAAGCTCGAAGATATCATAGAGTTTCTCTCTTTCGGTGAATGTCCAGAGGAATAATGTCAAAGCTCCAACATCCATGCATGTGGCTCCCATAGCCATGAGATGGGAACTAATTCTAGCCATTTCAGTCAAGAGAACACGAATCCATTGTGCTCTTTCAGGAGCCTCAATGCCTATCGCTCTTTCAATTGCATAAGCAATTCCCATATTGTTTGACATGGGAGACATATAATCCAATCGATCTGTATGAGGAATGAATTCATGATAAGTCATTGCTTCTGCCAATTTCTCATAACCACGATGAAGATAGCCAAGTTCTGGAATACACTTCACGATTGTTTCACCGTCAAGGCGCAAAAGAACGCGCAATACACCATGCGTGGCAGGATGCTGAGGTCCCATATTCAAAATCATCTCATTATCCAATGGATCTTCGAACATCACTGTGGTGTCCTTGTCCATCAATTCCTTCATGATCTTGTTT
>JBIKKD010000120.1:0-4794 GCA_044360565.1 Kapaibacterium sp. (SeqCode) | reverse complement strand
CAACCAACAATGCTTTCAATTCTTGAATTGCATCATCATATTTTCTTTGTTGGAATAATGTCCAACCTACTGAATATAAAGCCGATGCAGATAATGGAGATTGCGGATAAGAACGCGCAAATGTTCTAAATGCTTTTACTGCACCGTCGAAATCATCAATTCTATATAATGCCTGTCCATATTGATATGCAGAATATTGACCTTCCTCAGAGCGAGGTCCTGCATTCATGGCAGACTTATAGGCTGAGGCAGCATCTTTGAATTGTCTCAATGCATAATGTCCATCACCCTTTCTTGCCAATGCATCAGTCGCAAATCGAGTTTGAGGAAATTCCTTGACCAATTTTGAAAATGATTGCGAACTTTTTGCAAATTCTCTTCTACGGAATTGCGCCCAAGCAATACCATACATACTCTCTTCTTTGCGATTGCTATTGGGATAGTCTGAAAGCAATTGCGTGTAAAATTCCTCGGCATTTGTCAAGAGGTCGGTTTTATAATATGATTCAGCAAGCCAAAACAATGCTTGATCTCTTCTACCATCAACTTTATGCTCACCAAGAAAAGTAGATATTTCAATAATTGCATCTCTGTACTGCTCATTTTGATGCAATGATATTCCTTGCTTCAATCTTGTTTCCGCGAGAATGCTCTCTCTATTCTCTAGTTCTCTTTTGGACATTGAAAGTACCATTCTCTCGGCAGATGCATATTCTCTGGCTGATTTTCCGAATTGCTCTTGATCATGATATACACTTCCGAGCAATAAATGGAGTTTTACAGACAATGACTTTTCTTGAGTCTCACGCAATGCTCTTTCAAATGTCTTTCGTGCCGTTTCCATTTCATTGTCTTCATAGACCAATTGACCATATTCCAGCAATGCATGTCCCAAAAATTGATATCCGGTCTGCATTGTCAAAGCGGCAAACTCTTTCTTCGCTCTATCTCTTTCGCCTTTCGCTTTCGCAATCAATGCATGATATAATTTTGCTCCCGCCTTGAGAATTGCATATTCCTCTTTTGATGAATCAATAACATATGTATACAATGCTTCAGCTTCATTATACTTCCCAAGATGAAAGGCGGCATAGCCTGCAGACATTTTTGCATGCGGCATAATTGGCGACTGTGGATATGCATTCATGAATGTAAGAAATGCGTCATAGGCTTGACTGCTTTGTTTTGCCAAAACCAATGCCTGTGCTCGCATGAATGACAAATCTTCAATTGCATGATCAGAAAAAGATTGCATTTCAGGCTTGATGATCGTTGTGTCCTGCGATTGCAATCTATCCACCAATGCTTGGGCTTGATCCATATATGCTATCGCTGCATTCGGCTCTCGCATTCCAAGCTTGATATTGGAAGCACGAATGGAGGAACTCAATGCAGTATTTCTCTGCGGATATGTTCGTAATAATTCTCCATATAATGCAATGGCTTCTTGCTCAGCACCGGATCTTTCCCGCAATTGTGCTCGCATATACAATGCATCATCGGCCAAATCATGCATTGGATATAAAGATTGTATTTCTTTGAGTGTTATAAATGCATCATCCGGATTTCCACCTCTTGCTTGTGAAGCACCTTTCCAATACAATGACATCGCGCAATAATGAGCATGCAATGAATCGGTCTTTGCCTTCTCTTGTGAAATCTCCACAACTTTACCAAAATACTCTATCGCTTTTGGCATATCTGTTTGATAATATGCTATGGAACCCCTTTCGATCAATGCAATTGGAAGGAATGGTGAATTCGGTCTTTGCTGAATGAATCTGTCCAGTGCTTTGTCCGCATATTGAAAATCACCGGATTGTCTCATCATGAGAGACTTCAAAATTGAAGCTTCATCTGCATGAGACCCATATTCAGCGATAACCAGAGATTGACGGAATTGCTTTCCCGCTTCAGCCAGCATGCCGTCATCTATAAGTATTGAAATACCTCGGAGATCCTTTATGCCATAGAGGACTCCCGGTTCTAACAATTGGCCATGCATGATATTAATTGAAATCACGCATAAAGCCATGGATAACCAATGCTTCATAATATTTTGGAGGATGGAAAGATGCTGCACTTCAAAAATACGAATATCCTGCAATTAGAAAGTGCTTGAAATACATTTTTACATGTTATCTATTGAAATGATTGTGTTGATTGTCTTCTATGCTTAAAGCAAACCCAAAAAAGCAATATTTCTACCCATATTCCCCTCTCTTCGAAAGGAATGAAATCGATCATCTGTAATTGTACAAATAGTTGATAATTCAATGTGTTGCGACTGAACCCCGGTTTCCGTCAAAGTAGAAGCAATATATGATCGTAAATCAAAACGGTATTTCAGGTTAACTTGATCAACAAATCCCGGAAACAAATCCATGAACTCGGGTCCCACTTCATATCTATCTTTCCCTGCACATGGGGTCAGCCAAATCAATGCTTCTGATGGATCTGTCCCAAATTGTTCCTTCATGATTGCCATTCCCTTCGGTCCTATATCCAGCTTTGCTCCTCGCCAGCCGGCATGCAATGCCATTATGGCCATATTTTTTGGATCATATATCATGATTCCACAACAATCGGCAAGTGCAATTCCCAACACTAGTTCAGGGTTATTAGTATAGATCCCATCTCCATCAGGAAGCATGCTCAGTCCTGCTTCATGTATTTGATCTCCATGAACTTGATTTAAAGAGACAATCTTCTTTCCTTTTCCACTTCCGATGGAATTTTCCATTGATTCAATATGAAATTGGAATTGCTCATCGGTAAGCGATGCTCTTCGGAATGAAAATCCTGAAGGTTGATACTCACTGATTTCACCTTTCATCGACATCCCACAGAGAATTGGATATTGCTTGAATATATTAGATTCTAAGTATTCCAATTTACTCTTCCTCATTACTCTGCAATGCAATGACATTTCTTTGCAAACCGGCTAATTTGGTTCTTTTAACAGGACTTTTCCTGAATCTATCCGAAAAATCCTCTTGTTTCATTTCCAAAATGGAGTGAAATGTCAAACCTGTTTCATTTTTCCTTGGTTGAAATTCTTGGACAGAAGATTCTGATGAGAATCTATTCCAAGGACATATATCCTGGCAAATATCGCATCCATATACCCATTGCTCCATATTACTTGCAATTTCAGTCGGAATTTCAATATGTGGTTTCGCTTCTATAGTCCAATAAGAAATACATTTGTTTGCATCCACTTTATAAGGTTCTATGATTGCATTTGTAGGACAAGCATCCAAGCAAGCAGTGCAGGTTCCACAATAATCTTCCATAGGTGAATCATAATGCAATGGAATTGTGGTTATGATGATTCCCAAGAAAAACCAAGATCCTATCTCTCGTGAAATGATATTGGAATTCTTACCTTGCCATCCTATCCCAGCTTTGCGTGCCCATTGTTTTTCAGGAATCGGACCCGTATCGACATACACTTTAGATTGAGAATCAGGATCTATTGATTGTAATGCACATACTATTTCCTGCATCTTCATTGGAAGTATTTCATGATAATCGGTACCCCAAGCATAGCGCGAGATTTTTCCTTCTTCTTTGGAATCATGATGTGCATGAGGCGTATAATAGGACAATCCAACAATAATCACGGATTCAGCCCCCGGAAGTATTTCCCTTATATCTTTCCTCTTCTCAAGATTCTTTTCCAAATACTGCATTGTGGCATGATAACCCGAAGCAAGCCATTCTTGATATCGATCAAACTCCTCCGGCAATGCTTCCGCTTTGGCAATGCCCACCAATTCAAATCCTGCTTTCTTTGCAGTTTGCTTTATGAGCTCTGAATGATAGGATTTGGAATATTCCATCTTGATCAAAAATTTCGAAGCCAAAGTGGAGTTAATTTTTCAGGTTTCTCAAGCCAGATATATCCATCCAATTCGAATACATGAAATGTCTTGAGTCGCGCATTGCTACCCAATGCTTTACCGGAATCCAAAGAATAAATCCAACCATGAAGCGGACAAGTAACAGTACCTTCTTCAATCAGTCCATCACAAATCACGGCGGCATATTGATGAGGACAGATATTCGAAACAGCATAGTATTCACTGCCATCAAGAATGATTGCTATTTGCACATCCTCATCGAAAAAGATATTCTTTCCTTTCTTCTGAAAGACTTCCTTTGCAGAGCAAATGCGAAGATATTCTCTACCTTCATATGTCGTGCATTCAAAGGAAGCAATTGCTTTGTCAAATGCAGATGATTCCGAATCCGACATCAGATATTCACCATTTCATTGTATGTGAAACCCTTCTCGGTTTTCTTGACTGTACAAGCAATGGAAAAAGCATCATGTTCAAAACAAAGTATCCAATTCTGCTCCGCGGCTCTTGTCAGTAACTGTTCTTTTTCTTTCATGCTGGTCAGTGGGAAATTATCATAACCCATCACATAAGGAACAGGAATATGAGCTCTTGTAGGAATGAGGTCAGCAGGAAACACAATATGATTATCATCATCAAAGAGATGAATCATCTGCAGAGCTTGCGTATGACCATATACTCTTTCGACATGAATTCCTGTAAATAGTTCACCATCTCCTTGAATGATATTCAGCATACCATTTGCGATAAGCGGATCCCAATTCTCAGGCATGAAAGATGCTCTATCTTTTTCTGTGGGTGCTTTAGCCCATTGCAATTGTTCTTCTTGAACATGATATGTTGCATTGGGAAAGACAGGTATGATTTCACCTGTTGCGACTCTTTTCGTTGCACCTCCCACATGATCGAAGTGAAGATGCGTCAGAAT
>JBIKKD010000119.1:0-4799 GCA_044360565.1 Kapaibacterium sp. (SeqCode) | reverse complement strand
TGCATGCCATCCAAATGGAATATGCCGCAAAGAATGGTAAAGCATATACACTCAATTTGATTGATACTCCCGGTCATGTGGACTTCTCCTATGAAGTTTCTCGATCGCTCGCCGCATGTGAAGGTGCATTGCTGGTTGTGGATGCAACCCAAGGCGTCGAAGCCCAAACCATCAGTAATTTGTTTCTTGCCATCGAAGCCGGACTTGAAATCATTCCTGTCATCAATAAAATCGATTTGCCATCTGCTTCAACAACATTGGAATCAGTCAAGCAACAAATCATTGATTTGATCGGATGCAAGGAAGAAGACATGGTACTTGCCTCTGCAAAGGCGGGAATCGGCATTGAAGATATTTTGGAAGCCGTGGTCGATCGCATTCCACCACCAAAGGGCGATCCAAATAAACCACTGAGAGCTTTGATTTATGATTCCGTCTATGATGCCTATCGTGGTGTGATTGTCTATATCAGAGTATTCGACGGAACATTGAAAGAAAAAGACAAAATTCTTTTCATGGCAGGAAAACAAGTATATGAAGTGGATGAGGCCGGTGTTCTGTTCATGAAAAGACAAAGAACAGGTGTGCTTTCCGCAGGAGATGTGGGCTATATTACAGCCGCTATTCGTCGCCTACAGGACACAAAAGTGGGTGATACCATAACTCTTGCTTCAAATCCTTGCACTGACATGATCGAGGGTTTCCGCGAGGTGAAACCAATGGTATTCAGTGGTATTTATCCTGCTGATTCCGATGGATTTGAAGATCTGCGTGAAGCACTTGGAAAATTATCTCTCAATGATTCAGCAATTGTCTATGAGCCGGAATCTTCCGTTGCATTGGGATTTGGTTTCCGATGCGGATTCCTCGGACTTTTGCATATGGAAATCGTTCAGGAAAGACTCGAGCGAGAATTTGGACAAGTGATCGTGACAACCGTTCCGAATGTGCGGTATAAAGTGATCAAAACAAACAAAGAAGAATTATTGGTTGATAATCCCGCACAAATGCCACCTGTTGGAGCAATATCCGAGATTCAGGAACCATTCATCAAAGCACAAATCATTTCTCCAACCGAATATGTCGGCGCGATTTTGAAACTGTGTATGGATCGCAGAGGAACATTGCTTGGTCAACACTATTTGTCGCAAACGCGTGTTGATATGACATTTGAACTTCCTCTCGGTGAAGTGATTTTTGATTTCTATGATAAATTGAAATCATCCACAAGAGGTTATGCTTCATTGGATTATGAATATTCAGAATATCGAGCAGGTGATCTCGTGAAATTGGATATTCTCCTCAATGGTGATCCCGTGGATGCACTTTCCACGATTGTTCATAGACAAAAAGCATATGAATGGGGAAGAAAATTATGCGCCAAATTGCGTGAACTTATTCCAAGACAAATGTTTGAAGTCGCCATTCAAGCTGCAATCGGCGCAAAAATCATCGCTCGTGATACCATCAGTGCCATGAGAAAGAATGTTCTTGCCAAATGTTATGGCGGTGATATTTCTCGTAAGAGAAAATTGATTGAGAAGCAAAAAGAAGGGAAGAAGAGGATGAAACAGATCGGTCGGGTTGAAGTGCCCCAAGAGGCATTCCTGGCTGTTCTCAGCATCGATGAATAAGCATTCGGGCCTTGATTTTTCAAGGCCTTTTTTTTAGTCAAGTGAAATACGAGCTTCTATGGCGATTTGCAGATTATTGAATGAGAAATCACTACCGGGATAAGAACTTACTGATGTAAAGGGAATTATATACATCATCGTTGGTCCGAAAATTAATTTTTTTCCTGCACGAAATTCTGCCCCGACTCCGATATGACCTCCGAGAAAGAGGGAATTCAATTGTGTGATATCACCATCTTGGATGGTTGCAGTATTCCCTTTCACTCTTGGATCATTCGGATCAAGACTAAACTCAACGGTTTCTCCCGTTGCCAAAATCGTACGCTTTTGCAATAATTCTTTAGTATGGGTGAGACTTGCAGTTACCATTGTTCCAATATTCAGTCCGAAACGGGCGAATAATCGAGTATCAAAAGGGAATACCTTTATATATGGCATGATGCCGATCATTGAAGTTGAAAATGCCGCATTGTGTCTAAAAGGAACTTCCATATTTACCAATGCACCAGATGAAGTGCGCTGATTTTCAAGTATTTCTAATTCCTGATATCTTGAATCCATGGAAACAAATCTATATTCCGCACCCAAACCCCAAACCACATTTTTAGCCAATTCATTTTCAAAAGTAAGAGCAAATGCAGAGCTCATCCCTCCACCATTCTCGAATGAACAATTACATTCATCTGCAATCAATGTACCTGTCTGCATTATTCCACCAAATCCGAGTGAAATGCCCAATTGTTGTGGTTTAGACCAGAAACTGGAGCTTCTTGGATCGGAGACTTTCTGACCCCGCGCTTCAATCAGAGCGCATATCATCAATACTAAGAATGCTGTTTTTTTCATGGAGATTCACGAGAATTTTGTCTGAAATTACAGATAATAACATAGAAAAACGACATCATGTTTCTTTCTCTGTGAATTTCTTTCAAAAATGGAACTTGATGGGAAAGCCATCTGTTAGCCATCAACACTACAAATACCTATAAGCACAGATACATACAGATATACAGAGATTACCATGTTTGAAGATTCACCGGCTCCCGTAAGAGTTGCGACTCAAGACAAACAATCAAATGATCAATTCCTCTATCAAGGTGCAAGAGGAGCTGCCATTCGTATTCTAAGCAGGTTCGAAAGAAGCGATTCTTATCTCGACAAATTGCTGGAACATGAATTGAGAACAGGTGGTCTTTCTCATCAAGATAAAGCATTGCTTACCGAGCTTGTCAACGGCGTCACTCGCTGGCTCTCAAAACTCGATTGGGTCTTGACCGGATTTTATCATGGTGAGTTTGACAAATGTATGACCCCCGTGAAAAATGCGATGCGCATTGCACTCTATCAAGTCATGTTTTTGAATAAAATCCCACATGCCGCGGCAATTAATGAATCCGTTGAGATTATCAAACGCATAAAAGGTGAAAAATCTGCTGGTATCGTAAATGCGGTTTTAAGAAATATCACAAGAAATCTTGACAATATTCGCTATCCCAATCAGAAAGAAGATATGGTCTGGTTTTTATCCGTCATGTACTCTCACCCAAAATGGATGGTGAAACGCTGGATGGATCGATGGGGTATTGAATTCACCGAAGAATTGCTCAAGGCAAATGTAAGCAGACCATCAATCACATTGCGAGTGAATGGACTGCATACTGATGTGAATTCAGTGGAAACATGGCTGGAAGAACAAAGTATTCCATTTACCAAGTCCATGCAGCATGGCAATTCATTGCTTGTAAGTTCATTGCGTGATATCACAAGTTCTGAAATGTTTGCCTCCGGTCATATTGCCATTCAAGATGCCAGTGCTTCAATGGCTGCTTATCTTTCTCAAGCCAAGCCGGGAATGAAAGTCATTGACCTCTGTTCAGCACCCGGTGGAAAAGCGTTCTATGTGGCAGAACTCATGAAAAATGAGGGATCCATCATCGCTCTGGATAAATATGAAGCAAAACTTCGTTTCCTACATGATGGCGCCGAAAGATTGGGAATCACAATACTTGAAGCAAAAACCGGAGATGCGAGAACATTTCAATCCGAGCAATCTGATATTGTACTCGCTGATGTACCCTGCACAGGTTTTGGTACTCTCTCTAAAAAACCCGACATCAAGTGGAAGAGGGAAGCAGATGATATCACAAAACTCATTCCACTGCAAAGAGACATACTCAAAAATGCCGCTACTCTAGTCAAACCGGGTGGGACAATCATCTATAGTACTTGTACGATCGAATCCGAAGAGAATCAAGACAATATCGCGTGGTTCTTACAGGAATTCCCTGAATTCACTTTGGATCCGGCTGAGAATTATCTACCTGTGGAAGTTTGCGAGAATGGCTTTATGAAAACACTTCCCGGTAAGCATCAAACAGATGGTGCATTTGCCGCCCGACTCATCAGAAAAGCTTAATCATCTTGATATTTTTCCATATGCAAGATTTGGAATTCTTTGAATAGATGCTTCAAATTCTATGAATGTTCCCGATGCATCTTTCTGAATGATCTGTAGATTCCTTTCTTTCACATGAAATTGAACATGATGATTCTGTTGAGTTCGAAGAATCAAAACAAATCCTCTTCTGAATGCCTGTATATTATCCGCAAGATTCTGCAAAGGAGTAAATCCTGAACCAATGGGAGCATTGAATGTCAAATGATGCAAAGAATCAATACCGGTATAAATGTATGGATCAGACACATCATTGAACAATTCTGTTTTGCGCATTCTCTTTCCCTTATCCAAACCACTGAGAATCATGCCATTTACATCAGCATAGGAAGAAGCATAGGGTGTTGACAGATTATAAGATACAGGATTGGTGGTTGAGTCTGCTTCCAAGCATAAATCCCATGAAGATGCTTTATCAATTGAATATGATCGCTCTTCAAAAAAATTGATTCCATTTTGCTTATTTGGCCCAAAATAGAGTCTCCCAGAAAAACGTGCTGCCGGTGCCCATGAAATTTCTATTCCTCTGCTGATGGTATCATATGAGCGGGCGAGCAATCGGAATATATAGACCTTTCCCTCATTCAAGTCACGAATTGTACCAATTGAGTCACGACCAAATTGTACTGTCTTGACTATGCTTCTGAACTCATCCATTACTTGCACATCATAGCCAATCACACTAGTTCTTGAAGGTTTCCAAGACAATC
>JBIKKD010000285.1:0-4810 GCA_044360565.1 Kapaibacterium sp. (SeqCode) | reverse complement strand
TGGGAAGAATTGGTAAGAGTCGAACATCTGTTACTTCGGTCACATCTTTTGATGTGTCATAGAATCTGAACCAAATATCTCTACGAGAGTACACATTGAAAATGTCGATCATCACGCGAGCGGGGAGACCCCAAATAGTGGTATTATAATTTATATTGAAATTCAATTGATGCGTATTGGGAAGTCTCAAACCATAGCGATCACCAGGAACGATCTGAGGTGAGTCAATGGTCTCTCCGGGTTTTCGCGTGGCAAATCGAGAAGTAGCGCCGGTATATGACTGACCGCTTTGGAAGGTGAATGTCGCTCCGAATTCCCAATCTTGATTGAGTTTATACATACCAACCAATTTGATGTCATGTCTTCTATCATATTTAGGTCGAAACACTCTGCCTTGATTCACGCTGTCGAATTGACCAAATACATAACCCAAACCATATCCAATCCAACCCGTAAAAGCACCCATCTTTTTCTGCAAGAAGAATTCGGCGCCATATGCTTCGCCATCACCAGTGAAAAAGACATCGCTTACGGTTCTACCTTGTGTATTGTTCACCCTCAATTCACTGATATTTCTTAAATCTTTATAGTAGAAATCGAAATTCATGTCATAGCCATCAAAAGGCTTTGTTTCAACACTGAAGATATAATGTGTCGCTTTGCTGGCCGGAACCGTATTGTCAGTCGGAAGCCATGTATCGAAAAATGTGAAATCAGGTTGCGTAGCCAGTCTCAAGTATTGATGAAAAATACCCCAAGATGCTTTCAGTACGACATCTTCAAACAACTGATAGCGTAATGCAAATCGTGGATCGATCGTAAGGACATCACTGGAATCCCAATAATTGAATCTAAATCCGGTTTGCAATGAGAGTAAATCACTGAATTGATAATTCCCTTGCACATAATATGCATGGGTATAATCACCGATCGTGAAATTCGTGAGACCGCCTTCGCTGACTGTTCCTGATTGTGCCACCGTATCGGCATTACCCGTGAAATTCTGCATATAACCGAATGTGTAGGAAGTTCCTTCATAGCCGGTTTTAATTGTTAAATCATCACTTGCATACCATTCGAGATCGGCGCGTAGAGTATAATCAAGGATTGTATTTTCGATTTTGAAACTGAATCCGCCATTATTTCCCGTGAATCCATTGACATATCGACTGCCACTGAGATTGACAGAAGTGAAGAGATTATCCCCGAAAATATGTGTCCATCGAAATGCCCCATTGAGATTGCCGATGCCGACTTCAAAATCAATACCCGGTGCATCAAGAATCAGTTTATCTGCACTATTGAAACCACTCAAAAATATTTTGTCATTCTCACCCAAATCCTGTGTGACTTTTGCATTCAAATCATAGAAATTGAAATTCGGGAGTGGCTCATTTGGATCTTCGGGTAATGCACCAAGGAGCAAATCGAGATAGGTTCTTCGGCCACCAAGAAAAAAGGCTCCATTGCCGATCGGTCCTTGAAATGATCCACGAGAGGAGATCAAACCAAGTGATGCCACACCTTCATATTCATCGCGGTTACCGTCTTTTTGCGTGAGATTAAGTACTGCAGAAAGTCTGCTTCCATATTCAGCCGGATATCCGCCTTTGATCAATTCAACATCTTTGATCGCATCCGGATTGAATGCGGAGATGAAACCAAATAAGTGTGAGGGATTATAGACTGTTGATCCATCAAGAAGAACAAGATTTTGATCCGGAGATCCGCCACGCACATAGAGTCCGCTTGAGATTTGCGATGAAGTCAATACGCCCGGTAGAAATTGCAATGCTCTGAATACATCTGCTTCGCCGCCGATGCGTAATTGTGTGAGTTGTTCCATCGGAATATTCACGCGAGAAATGGAAATCTCTCTTTTTTCAACTTCGCGGTCGGCTTCTACTTGTACTTGATCAGCGAGAACATCGCCTTTTTTGAGTCTTATATTTACTTTCTTCTGTTCGCCTTCGCTGAGCGTATATTCCTGAAGCATGGTGGTATAACCAACTCCGGATACTTTTACTGTGATCTTTCCCGGTTTGATGGAACGAAGTGTGAAAAAACCCTGCTTATTGGTATAGGCCCCGATTTTGGTGTCTTTCACCGTCACCATAACGCGGATGAGCGGTTCTTTGGATTCTCCATCAACCACATAACCGGAGATTGATGCCATATCGGCGGGCTCGGGTTCAATCGCAAATACTGATGAGGAAAATGTACTTGTGATAAAAAGTATCGTGAGAAAGGTGCGGATCATGTATTGCATGGTGATGATAGTTACACTATGGTTGATTCATTGGAAAAGTTTTCTGATGCTTTACTAACTCTGTTTATATCAGTTCAGCAAAAACACATTGTGTGAATAAAACGAAGCGATGGTATAGATAGTTTCATGTATTTGAAAACATGATTCAAAGCTAGACTATAATTATTGGGTACTACTGAACATTTGTTAATAATAATATGCAATGACATAACTGTAGAGCCGACTCATACCAGCATGTCAATCATATCCTTCACTGCCTGGGGAATTCCTGTGAAAAGAGCTCTGGAGATGAGTGCATGACCGATGCTGACTTCCACCAGACCGGGAATTGCTTTGATTGGAGTGATATTATGATAATCGAGACCATGTCCTGCAGTGACTTTCAATCCATGATCCACTGCAATTGAACCACCAAGAATCAGTAGTTCAAGAGCTTTTTGAGCATCTGAACCTATTGCATCGGCATAAGTCCCGGTATGCAATTCAATGATATCGGCTCCAATTTTTTGTGCGGTTTCGATCTGTTTTGAATCCGGTTCGATGAAAAAGCTGACTTCAATACCAAGGGCATGCATTCTTTGAACCAATTCTGCATATCTCGAAGGATCTGCAGCGATATTGAGTCCACCTTCGGTTGTCAATTCCTCACGCTTTTCGGGTACGATGGTCACGAGTTCAGGCTTCACATCTTCGGCAATCCGTATAATTTCTTCATGCGCGGCCATTTCGAAATCGAGCTTGGTATTGAGTTCTGATCGCAAAGCATATACATCAGCATCTCGAATATGTCTGCGATCTTCGCGTAAATGACATACAATCCCGACAGCACCTGCTTGGATGGATTGTCTTGCCGCTTCTATTGGATCGGGTTGCATTCCGCCACGAGCATTCCGCACAGTGGCAACATGATCGATGTTTACAGCCAAATGAATCATTGTTTTTTACTCAAGTGAGCGGGCTTTGACGCATGTATGGTAAGGATAGTGTGTGGAGATAAGAAAAAGGGACATATCATCTTTGTGACATGTCCCTTGTATTACGAACTCCCCCGAGTTTACTCTTTATTCAAGAATGGTACTGTGACTGATTTTCCATCATCTGTTGTCAGCATGACATAGAGCATGCCCTTCTGCAGACCACTTAGTGGAAGCTGTTCGCTGTGTTCTCCAAATGAATATCCTTTTTTCGGCAAGTTTCTGAGTGATCTTCCGACTTCATCATAGATTCGTATGCTTACATTCTCTGGATTATCCAATATGAATGAAATCATTAAATAATCGCCTTCCTTTTTGGTGAATGGAAGAATATTTGCTCTGAAATCATTGGAATTGCTAATGACATACCCTTCATTCAATATATAACCATTTTGTACAGGAACTGTACGCATAACTCTACTGCTATTTCGAAGTTGCACTTTTCCTCTTACTTCGGTGGTATCGCGCATTCCGATTCTGGAAGCATAGCGTACACGAAGCAATTCACCATCTTTATCAAACCCATTTGGAGCATCTATCAATGCATAGATTGAATGATCTGAAATTCTTTTTGTGATGATTTTTGCTTGTTTTCCAATGGTTTCGTCAGGAACGACGAACACATCTATTGGTTTTACAAATGCACCATTCAGAGATATGTCCACTTCATACCTGGACCCGCCCCAATCTGATGTATTGTCATTTGTTCTGAGAACAAATACTGCAGTATCAAGCATGGTGGACTTGATTGGATTAGTAATTATCATGGATCCATAATTCTGGAAATTATTCAAGCATATTTGCTTGCTACCAACTTGAGAAAATCCGGTATTGATTGATTGAATCCCTCTTGCTACATTTGGCATATCATTATCGCAGAAACTGGATGGGCCCGGATCACAGAAAAACATCTTCCATGCACCTTCATCCGCTTTAATTGCAAATTCATAGATGGTATGTGGTTTTGGATCACGAGCGGAAACATCCATTCCAAATTTGCCACCCTTGACAATACTAGTATCACTCGAAACATCGGTACCATTCAGGAATACACGAATTCCTTTGCGAATATTATGATAGACATATATTCCCCAATGTTGTGTTCCGCCACCTGTAGTCAATTCAAAGAGATTATAACAATTTTCTTTATCGGGTTCTTCGCTTCCAAGCACCCAATCATTGAGAATATATAGAGTGCCATTACAATAATCTGCATAGAGATCAGAGTATCTTCCGCGGGCGGCTTTTACTTGGGACCACTCTTTTGAACTATCGGGGAAGCGTGTGAATTTACCATCAACTTCATGCTTTGAAAGACAATTGGGATTTGATCCCACAGCACCTGTTGCGCCAAATGAAGAACCATTTCTACCGAGATTTCCTGCAATCACCATTGGCTCGGTTGCGAGTCCTGCAGCTCCTGCCAGAGGAACATATCGATCATCTTTACGCAAAACGATTCCTGTATCATTCATTATTCCATGATAATAGGATGGATCTTTCACCAATGCATAACCGGTATCATTGCATTTCACCAAGGGTCCGAGACTTTGAATTGGGCTTGACA
>JBIKKD010000117.1:0-4822 GCA_044360565.1 Kapaibacterium sp. (SeqCode) | reverse complement strand
GTATTAAGCTTTATGGCCGATGCGGAATATCAATTGTATAGACTTGGCGTGCCGGTGAAAACCAGACATAATGAAGTGGCTCCCGGACAATATGAAATAGCTCCTCTCTATGAGCATTCCAATATCGCGGCAGATCATCAGCAATTGCTCATGCAGATATTGAAAAATACTGCACGCAAGTATGGTCTTGTATGCATCATGCATGAAAAGCCATTTGCTGGTGTGAATGGTAGCGGTAAGCATACCAATTGGTCGCTCAGCACAGATACCGGCATGAATCTGCTTGATCCGGGTGATACACCGCAAGAAAATATGATTTTCCTCTTTTTCTGTTCGGCAGTTTTAAAAGCAGTTGATCAATATCAGGCACTGCTTAGAATATGCGTTTCATCGGCAGCGAATGATCATCGTTTGGGCGCAAATGAAGCACCACCAGCGATCATTTCGATATTCCTTGGCGATCAATTGAGTTCCATTTTGGAGCAAATTGAAACAGGTATTGCGAATACAACTCCGGAGGCGGGTCTTTTGGGATTAGGCTCACCTGTTCTTCCACATTTGGCAAGACATGCAGGTGATCGCAATCGCACATCACCATTTGCATTCACAGGAAATAAATTCGAATTCCGTGCAGTTGGTTCTTCACAATCATCATCCTTCCCTATCACGGTTCTGAATACAATCATTGCCGATGCAATTATGGAATTAACAACTGAATTGCATGGTAAGATTGAGAAAGGAATGGACTTCGCTTCTGCATTGCAGGAAGTACTTTCTTCAATCATTGCACAGCATAAGAGAATCGTTTTCAATGGAGATGGATATTCTGATGATTGGAAGAAAGAAGCTGAACAAAGAGGATTACTCAATCTCACTGATACCATGCATGCCATACCGCATCTAGATTCTGCGGAGCATACTGCATTATTTGAAAAACATCATGTGCTTTCCAAAAGAGAATTGGAAGCTCGTGCAGAGGTGATGTTTGATCATTATTTCAAGACAATCAATATCGAAGGTGAAACAACAGAGTGGATTGCTTCCACGATGATTTTACCTGCGGCAATGTCTGTGCTGAAAGAACAATCTGCACTTGCAATTTCCATGAAAGAATTGTCCATTCATAGCAATGCAGTATTAACCGGTATCAAGGAATTAACAGCACTGTGTGATGAATTGCATGATGCGCTGACCGTGCTCCATGCGGCAAATACAGAACTCGGCGGTGAGTCCATCCATGAAAAAGCACATCATGTGCATGCACAAGTGATTCCTGCAATGAATGCAGTGCGCACATGTTCCGACAAAATAGAACGCTTATTGCCCGATGCACTCAGAGTAATGCCAAATTATCGCGAGATGTTATTTGTGAAATAATCTCTTAGTTCACATACACGAATCATATATAGCAAAAGCCAATTTCTATGAAGAAATTGGCTTTTATTATGTACGGTCAGGATATACTTAGTTCACGATTATTTTCTGGGTCAAGATTCCGGATGAAGTTGTGACTCGGACAATATACATTCCTTTTGCAATGTCGGATATTTTGATTGGGAATATTCCATTTTGTGATTGAATTCCTGTTTGTACTCGAGAAATACCCATCATATCAAGCAATTCAATTGTGAGAATTTGAGACTGAAGATTACCAAACTGCACTAGAAGTTCATCAGACTCGCCTGTTGGATTAGGATAAACAAGCAAAGAAGGTGAATCTCCTTGCTCATCTATACCAACATTTGTTCTTACTGTAAGAATAGCAATCGCTGTTGTATCATAACACCCATTTGTTTCAATGATGCAACGGAATGGTTGATTGTGATTTGCAAGAGTTATATTATCAATCGTGAGTTTCGATGTTTTCACACCAGAATATTGAAATACATTTTCTAAGTTTTGATATCCAGTTCCTGTATTGGATTGCCATTGATACTTAGAAGCAGTTTGATTGGTTGATGCTACTAATTCTGCTTTTGTTTGTATTAGAACGGTTGTGTCCTTTGGAGAACTAACAACAACTTGTGCCGGCTCAATAATTGTTGCCTGACTTGATACAGTACATCCATTTGCATCTTTGATGATTGCATTATAAACTCCTGGTTTCAAGCTGGTTAACACATATGTATTTAAAGATGAATTTCCATTCCAAATCACACTATATGGCGGAGTTCCACCTGTAGGAATCGGAATACTTACGCTTCCATCATTTTCTCCAAAGCAACTTATTTGTTTTTCAACTTTCGCACTTACTGCAGACAATGGTGCATTTGGTTGAGTAATTGTAATTAGTGATTGAGCTTGACAACCATTTGCATCTGCAATGGTAACAATATATTCTCCTGCCTTAAGATTTGATGCTATCTGTGTGTTTTGAACAGGTGTAGTATTCCATTGATATGTATATGGTGGAGTGCCTCCCCTTGGATCAGTTACTGTTGCCGAACCATTTGCTTCACCATGACATTGCACATTTTTAACTACACTAGCTTGAACATTGGTAATTTTAGCTGGTTCTGTAACTGTTGTAAATGCTGTTGCAATACAGCCATTATTATCGGTGACTGTAACGGAATACACACCTGCAGGTACATTCGTGGCTAACTGAGTATTTTGAATTGGAATGGTATTCCATTTATATGAATATGGAGGTGTGCCTCCAACCGGATTTGATACTGTTATAATACCTGTTGCCGTTCCATTGCATTTGACATTCTGAACTGTTTGTCCAATAACATTAGACAATGCTTGTGCAGGCTGATTTACGGTTGCTGAAGAAGTTGCTATGCAACCTTTAGAGTCTGTTACAGTTACTATATATGTCCCTGCAATGAGATTTGATGCAGTTTGTGTTACTTGTGCAGGACTTGTATTCCACGAATATGTATATGGCGGGGTTCCTCCGGTTGGATTCGATACCGTCACACTTCCATTATTTCCACCAAAACAACCAACATTTGTAACTGTGGAAGCAATGACATTGGATAAAGGCTGAGCCGGCTGTGTGACTGTCGCAGTAGAAGTTGCAATACAACCCTTTGAATCTGTCACAGTTACAACATATGTTCCTGCAACAAGATTCGAAGCTGTTTGTGTTACTTGCGCAGGACTTGTATTCCATAAATATGTATATGGAGGAGTTCCACCGCTTGGATTGGTAACAGTAACGCTTCCATTATTTCCACCAAAACAACCAACATTTGTTAAAGTAGAAGCTATAACATTGGTAATTGCACTTGGCTGTGTGACGGTTGTACTTGCAGTTGTTATCGATCCCTTAGAATCAGTCACCGTAACAGTATATACACCGGCCTTTAATCCAGTTGCTGTTTGCGTTGTTTGAACAGGACTTGTATTCCATGAATAAGTATATGGTGGTGTGCCACCATTTGGGGCAACAGTAGCACTTCCATTTATTCCATTAAAACATGTAACATTTGAAATAGTGGATGCGCTTGCGGTAACTGGTATTGTTGCTTGATAGAGAGCAGTGATTTCTGATTGAGTTAATGCACGATTCCAAATGCCTATGTCATCAATTTTTCCTTTGAAATAATATGGGGCATTATTGTAGTCATGTTTCCCTATATATAAGGGATCTGTATTTGTACCAAAAGAGTTGTTATTACTTTGCAACACAGTATTTTCTAATATCCCATTAACATAAATCTTCATTGTTAGATTATTGATACTAACTGTAATAAATGTCCATTGATTTAAGTTAATGATAGAGTTTGATTCAACATATAAGTCGCGACCAATTACAAACCTTGATTTCTTAGTAGAAGTTAATACCAGTATATCATAATGGCCATTACCTTGATCCCATCCTTTATTAACAACCATTGATGCGCTCGATATATTGTACGCGTATGTGTTAATCCACGCAGATATAGTAATCTGTGAAGGTGGGTTGAGTGAATTACTATTATTAACATTTATCCAATCATTCACCCCATCAAAACTAAATGCAGAATTTAAATTGCCATCTCTATCTGTAGTTAATGCTGCTCCGAACACTGTACCATGATTCCCATTCCCACTCTCATCATTTGCATTTCCATTGAATGGCCACCAACCTACTAGCCCATTTGTAGGTACATATGATGGAACTTGCGATTGCATTGTAAACTGAGTAAAAAGAACTACAACCAATAGGAGAATAAAACGGTACATTATGGTTATTCCCATGAATTTGAAAAAAAGAAAATTATAACATTGATATGACTCCACTTCTACTCATTATCTACTCATTTAGCCATTTTTCTTGATTTATTTATCGCATTATTCGATAGAATTACAGCTGACTATCAAACTACAGTTACATATGTGTTCAATACTGACTTAAAACACTAAATATGCTATTTTGTAGATGATAACTATTCAATCGGGCTCATTCCACATGAAATATAAAGACATCAAACGCGAAGAAGAATTAAAAGGTAAAGTTGGGAAAGACTGGTTTAATGGTTTTGATGATACCCGCATTTTGGGAAATATAGACTTCTGCGTTTCACCGAAGAAACAATCAAACAAAAAAGAACCTGAATCTTTGCTCTGGGCTGAAGCCAAGACAAAAGAGTTTGATACTATTTCCATGTTCGCTCAGCTAATCATAACCATTGGCAAAGAACGAACCTTCGATAAACATCTTCCTCCGGCTTTTCTTGGTGTATTTGATGCAAAGAAAATAGTGTTTGCACCATACAATGAGGTGTCAGACTTATTCTATCTGAATGATTTCAATTGGAATGTGGCTCCATCGAATCATGAGACAAAAGAATTTCGCATTATCAAAGATCGCATTGAAGATATCCTAAAT
>JBIKKD010000116.1:0-4868 GCA_044360565.1 Kapaibacterium sp. (SeqCode) | reverse complement strand
TTTTGGCCATCACTCCATGCATAAGATTGATATCCCCTTTCAGCCATTAAAATTGTGGAATCTGAATTGCATAAAACCGTTTTTCCGATGACTTCTACCGAGGGAGGCTCGGGGTTTGCCCATTTGACTGAAGGAATATTCAATATCCGAGAACATCCTTTCGCGTCAAAAACCTCAATGAATAATGAATCACTTCGATTGATACGATTGAATGTTCTTTGTGAATCGGATGAGCCATCAGACCATCTACATGAAGCATATACTCCCAGTACTGCGATGTCGAATGATTCATCTTTACAAAAAACAGTATCATTTTTAATATTCAATTCAGCTTGAATAGGTTTTTCGAAATTGATATTCACTGTATCGGAGAAAGTCCTACACAACAGTGAATGAAAAGCTGAAACTATATATGTGCCAGATTTTGTGATATTCAAGATCGGACTATTCCCCAAGCCATTGTTCCAATTGATATTCCGATATTCAGCAGGAATTGTGAGAGTGATGGTATCTCCATTACAAAATGGTGCTTTTGGATATATGACAAATGAATCAGGTACACTTCTATAAGTAAACTTAAACACACCTTCACCTACTGCCCATCCAATTGAATCATTGACAAAATGCAAATCATCGATATTTGCAGTATTCAATCCACAATTGATTTTCTCCCAGGTATCTCCGGCATTTGATGTGTATAATACTTCACCAGCATCACCACATATCCATCCTTTTCTTTGATCAATCAAAAATGAGCCGAACATTGCTTTTGAACCACGATACTCTTTCCATGTTTTGCCATTGTCTGTCGTGAAATTTGCTCCTCCACTTGACCTTCCTCCACCTGAGCAATCATCTCCAGCATAAGGAAGCAGAAAGGATGAACCGCGATTTGTTATTTCCTCTGCCCAAGCACGAGGACCTGAGATATCAGTAAAAGGTGCCCAAGTAACACCACCATTAAGTGTTTGCCAAAGCACACCACTGGAAACAGCGAAGCCAAGTCCATTTTTGTCATAAAGAATCAAATCCGACAATCCACTTTCAGGTTCGAATCCCCTATATGTGGTCCATGAATTACCACCATTACTTGTACGAACAAATACTTGTGGACTACCACCACAGCCACCACCAATATAAAGTCCATTGTCTTTATCAACAAAGTAACAACCCCAAATCTGACTCATATTTACGCCGAGATCTGTGATCTCTTGCCAAGTGATTCCACCATCAGATGTCTTGAACACTCCTCCGGGGCCGGATACAAAACCATGCATTCTGTCAACGAAATGTATACTTTCAAGAAATGGTCTTCCTTGGATGGTTATGCCTGTCCATGTATTTCCACCATCTTTTGTCAGAAGAATATTCCCGTCAAAGCCACAAATGAATCCATATTGTGTGTCATTCGGTAAGAAATATACATCGAGGAAATAGCCGGAAGACATGGCATTTGGAAGTGTGACCCTTTCCCAAGAAGGTACTTTTTGGGAAAAAGCAGAAGAGAAGGTGGTAAACAACAACAATACCACTCCCCGAGCAATTGCTTGATGTATTGTCATATATTGAGTCTCAAAGCCATTTGTAAACTAATTCTTATCATGCAAAAGTATCAATTCTGTTACATATGTCATTCATGGAAATCATTAATACTGAACATAGATAAGTGATTCACAGTATTACACTGTAATTTCCATTATTTTACCTATCGTGTATGCAATTTTTAGTGTAAATTAACGATACCAATTGCCAGAAGACTTATACCCCCATACAACTGTGAGCAGTTCCATGGAAACACCCAGCATAAACAGAAGAGATTTTCTAAGAGGAAATCTAAAGAAAAATAAGAATGAACGAACATTGAATGATACTCTTTCGCCCTATTCTTATCCTCTTGATCGAAAAACCGCTGCTCATTTATTGAGGCGACTCAGCTTTGCCCCAACCCTTCAGCAGATTGACTCTTTTGTAGGAAAAACTGCTCAAGAAGCAGTTACCATTCTACTTGGTGATCCTAACAATGAATATCAGCCCGCAAATTCACCGGCATGGATTAATCTAACAACTGAGAATCCTTATGGCGCTGATATATATACCAGATTTCAGATTGAAGGTCAATGGAAGAGTTATCATTCGAATCTTCAAACATGGTGGGTGAATCTGATGATTTCGGAACAAACTCCATCAGTTGAAAAGCTGGTGCATTTTTGGTCGAATCATTTCACAACGGAATTTTCCTATGATGATGCCTATATCCCTCCACAAATCCTATTCCGACAACTTGCAATGTTTCGCAAGAATCGACTTGGTAATTTCAAGCAATTCGTGGAAGATGTAACGCTCGATCCAGGTATGTTGATTTATTTGGGTGGAAACCTTAACACAAATCGCAGACCGAATGAAAATTATGGTCGTGAACTGATGGAACTCTATACAACAGGTATCGGACATTATACAGAAGGTGATGTCAAAGAGGCAGCAAGAGTTCTAACCGGTTGGAAAGTAGCACGATATAATGATGAACCAGCTAGAAATGGTATATATAATTCATATTTCCAACCATCAGATCATGATACTGAAGCAAAACAATTTTTGGGAAGATCCATTCCTGCAAGAGACCCAGCCTTCAATACAGAATATCTTGTAAAAACAGAAGAAATTCGAACAATGTTGGACATTCTTTTTGATGTTAGAAAAGTCGCAATTGCCAGATTCATTTCAGGAAAGATTTATAAGTATTTCTTTTATTCGAATCCCGGTTTTGATGCAACCGATTTCATCAATGAATGCGGTGACTTATTGATTCAAAATAATTTTGAGCTCTACCCATTATTCTCTGCAATGTTCTCAAGCGATCATTTCTTCAATCAAACAATCATTGGGGCTCAAATCAAGAGCCCAACTGAACTGATTTGTGGCTTTTCTAAAGCAATCAAGAAAAGCGTGGCAAATATCCCCGGGAATTTATCAGCAATGGAAGAAATTTTGATCGATCCACCGACTGTTCAAGGTTGGGAAGCTCATCACAGATGGATAACGACAAAAACGTTCCCAAATCGTGTGAAATTTGCAAGAGATCTTGTGAATACAATGACAGATGATGAAGTGATTGCATTTATCAAAACATATCCTGCCAATGATGATGCAGTGGAATTAGTTAAAAATCTTTGCTTGCATCTATTTCCATTCCTACCAAATCAGGATGTACTAGATAAATTTACAAATATCACACTCCTTCAGAATCAGCCTGTTTATGAATGGTCTGATATGATTTCCGATAAAGCACCTGCAGTCCGAGGCATGAAAGCATTGCTTATCGAGATTGCTAAAAATCCCGCTTTTCAATTATGTTAATGCATCTTCGGAGAAATAGAACATGAAACGCAGAACCCTACTAAAAGCAGGTGCATTGGCCGGAGCGGCGGCATCTTTTCGTTCGATTCCACTTTTTGCACAAAATCCCATAGGTGCTTTGGGTCAAAATGCAATTGATAATGATGCAATTCTCATTATCATTCAGATGTTCGGTGGAAATGACGGATTGAATACCATCATCCCTGTGGATGACCCCAAATATGTTCAAATACGCCCTAATATTTCCGTCAAAAAAGACAATCCTGATGCATCAAAAAGGCCTGTCAGAATATTAAGTTCTGACATGTATTTCCATCCCGCATTAGTGAATGGTGTTCATAAAAATGGATTTTTGGGTTTGATGGATGCTGGAAGATTAGCAGTTATTCAAGGAACGGGGTATGAAAACCCCAATCTCTCGCATTTTAGGTCTACTGATATTTGGTTAAGCGGTCTCAATAGTTCTGATCCTGCTAATAGACTGAATGAAGGTTGGGTTGGAAGAATGTTCGAAAAGAATTACCCTGAATTTCCTATGGTTATTCCTGAACATCCACTCTGCCTTCAGCTTGGCGGATCTTTATCAATGCTTTTACAAAGCGATAAAGGAGATATGGGATTGGCAATTGGCGATGTTGATAGCTTTGTAAAAGATGGTGGTACTAGTTCTGATTCTCCTATGATGGGAGGCACAAGCAATTATGCAAATGAGTATAATTATATACGATCGATCGCTGCTAAAGGGGATGCCTACAATAAAGTCATTGAAGAAGCCTGGAAAAAAGGTACAAATACCACAGGCATTGATTTTGCAATTTCCAATGGAGCAAAAGGAAGCTTAGTCAGACAAATGGGTATTATTTCTCGTTTGATTTCCGGCGGTCTTAAAACAAAAGTCTATTTAGCACATATCGGTGGATTTGATACTCATGTACAACAACAAGATACTTCAAACAATGGACAACATCCAGCATTGCTCAATCAATTGGCGAATGCAGTGAGCATGTTCATGGATGATGCAGTTCAACAAGGGTTTGCAAATCGCGTTGTGGGATTGACTGTTTCGGAGTTTGGCAGGAGACCCTATGAAAATGGGTCAAATGGTACTGATCATGGTACCACTTCCGTCCAATTCGCATTTGGGACAAGAGTTCAAGCCAATATTTTCGGTGCGAATCCTGATTTCTCTGATCTTGATCGCAATGGCGATTTGGCCTTTGATATGAATCGAAATATCGATTATCGCCGGCTCTATTCAGAAATCATTCAGACATGGTTTGGTGGATCTGCCGATGACTCCAAGGACATTCTCAAAGATAGAGTAGTACCTCTTCCCTATTTGCAAAGTCCGATTGCATCACTCAATGATCCAATCATGAATTATGGTAATGGAGGTCTTCGATTCTCGAATGACATAGCCTCATCCAATAGCGGACATCTGCATTTTGAAGTGAAGAAAGATTGCCATGTCACCATTAGACTCTATGATTCGCTTGGTAAATTTGCCGGCAATC
>JBIKKD010000284.1:0-4872 GCA_044360565.1 Kapaibacterium sp. (SeqCode) | reverse complement strand
TGGTATCCAAGAAGAGTTTACTAAATTCCGCACCGGTTCTTTCAGTTACTCTTGCAGTTGCTCCCTTGAGGAATTCAGCAATCTTTCCTATCGGTGAAATTTGATCTCCAATGATCATCCCGCCGGTGATAACCTTGAAATCGGCTTTGTCTTTATATGTATCATATGCTTGTTTGATAACTGGTGAGAAGCCATAGCACCAACCACATAGAGGATCAAACACATAAATAAATTCCGGTCTTTCTTGTGCAAATATCGAGTGTGTTCCCAAAAGTATAAGACATGCAATGAGGTATTTCATAATGTATCCGTTTATTATTTAAAGTTCAAAATTGGCTAAATTGGAGATATGGACAAACAAACATATAAGCAAAAGATTCAGTTGTTTTTTAAACATCCTGAAACTCGATTCATACTCCCATCGACATTACTCTATGTGGGAATAATGATATTTGTTGGTTCCCTCATCTTGTTTGGCTTCGGGGTTGCACCGGTATTATTCAAAGTCATGCCCACAAAAGATTTGGCCGGCATGGCAAATCAAGCGATTCTCTCAAGGATGGTCATTCTACAAGGTATTGCACTGTTTATCATGGCAGGTTCATTGATTCTTCTGAGGAATTGGTCAGGGGTGATAGTTCGTAAGTCAATGTGGTTTACTTTGTTGTGTATCGCAATTATCTACGCCATCTATGGAATCTTCATACAAGATGCCATGCTCTCCATGCAAAACACAATAGGATCATTCGACAATCCATTGGAATCAGGAAAACAAGCACTTGTTCAATTCAGACAATTACATAAGTTATATTCGTTCCTATCGTCATTCGCAGCATTACTTTCAATTGCATTGATGATACTTCACATGTATATTAATCGCATCACAAGTAAGAGTCTCACTCCGCCCTACGAGCACCACTCCTCCGAGGGGAATAATCCCATATAGCCCCATCACACCTCGGCTTCGCTCGGTGTACAATTGGCTTCGCTCGGTGTGCAAGCGCTCCGTAAGCGCGACATGACACCTCGGCTTCGCTCGGTGTGCAAGCGCCCCGTAAGCGCGACATGACACCTCGGCTTCGCTCGATGTGCAAGCCCCAGAGGGGTGACATCACATTAGCCCAGTAGGGGCGACATCACAATAAAAAAAAGGATTGACCACAAAGTCAATCCTTTCTCATAAATCTCTGAACGCTCTTATTATGAAGCGGAGTTCTTCGCAATCAAGTTCAATGCACTTCCTGCCTTGAACCAACCGATTTGTTGTTCATTCATACTTTGTTTTACTGTGATTGTATCACTTGTGCCATCAGCATGTGTGATTGTCATTTCAAGATTCTTTCCGGGTGACAATTGTTCAATATCGATTGCAATCATATCATCTTCACGGAATACATCATAATCAGCGGGATTGATGAAGGTAAGTGGTAACATGCCCTGCTTCTTCAAATTTGTTTCATGAATGCGGGCAAAAGATTTAACAAGAATGATCTTTCCACCAAGGAAGCGTGGCTCCATTGCTGCATGCTCGCGTGAAGAACCTTCACCATAATTCTCCTCACCTACAACTACCCAATATGCACCGCGCGCTTTATAATCGCGTGCCACTTTTGGCACTTCATCATATTCGCCTGTGAACATATTCTTGATTGTATTCGCTTTATCATTCACATAATTGATGGCACCAATCAACATATTATTAGAAATATTGTCGAGATGACCACGGAAGCGAAGCCAAGGACCAGCCATACTGATATGATCGGTCGTACATTTACCCTTCACTTTGATAAGCAATGGCATATGCATATAATCTTCGGCTTTTGGTGCTTTAAATGCTGAAAGCGCCTGCAATCTTTGTGATTCGGATGCGATTGATACATTCACAGAGGATCCATCTTGAGCGGGAGCTACAAAACCATGCTCATCAGGTACAAAGCCACCTGCAGGCAATTCTTTGCCAACCGGCGGATTGAGAATGATTCCATTGACAGGCTCTTTGGTGAAGTCAACCGTTAAATCTCCCGTCAAAGCAAATCCAATCACTGTCTCAGGAGATGCCACGAAAGCATGTGTATCGGGATTACCATCATTTCTGGCTGTGAAATTTCTATTGAATGAAGTGATGATTGAATTCTTATCACCTTTGTTCACATCATGTCGCTTCCATTGTCCGATGCAAGGTCCACAAGCATTCGCAAGAACTTTTCCTCCGACAGATTCCATTGCAGTGAGCAAACCATCTCTTTCGATGGTAGCGCGCACTTGCTCAGAACCCGGTGTTATCGTGAATTCACTCTTTGTTTTGAGTCCTTGAGATGCTGCATATGCAGAAATCTCAGCGACACGACTCATGTCTTCATAGCTTGAATTCGTGCAAGAACCAATGAGTGCAACTCGTAATTCTGAAGGCCAATTATTTTCTTTCACTGCTTTGGTGAATTCACTGATGGGCATCGCACGATCAGGTGTGAATGGTCCATTCACATGTGGCTCAAGCGCATCCAAATCAATATGAATCACTTGGTCATAATAGTGTTCAGGATTCAATGAAACTTCATCATCTGCACGCAAATGCTCAATCACATTTGAAGCTAAATCTGCAATATCAGCTCTATCAGTTGAACGCAAGTAACGCATCATGGATTCATCGCATGGGAAGATTGATGTGGTTGCTCCAATCTCAGCACCCATATTACAAATAGTGCCTTTTCCTGTTGCACTGAATGATGCACATCCATCACCGAAATATTCAACGATTGCTCCTGTACCACCTTTCACGGTCAAGATACCGGCAAGCTTCAAAATCACATCTTTTGCTGATGTCCATCCACTCATCTTTCCTGTCAATTTCACACCGATGAGTTTCGGCATTTGCAATTCCCATGGCATGCCTGCCATCACATCAACGGCATCTGCACCACCAACTCCGATTGCAATCATTCCGAGTCCACCAGCATTCGGTGTATGAGAATCTGTACCGATCATCATGCCACCGGGGAATGCATAATTTTCCAATACAACTTGATGAATGATTCCCGCACCCGGCTTCCAAAAACCAATACCGTATTTCTGCGATACAGATCCAAGGAAAGCAAATACTTCATCATTTTCAATCAATGATTGCTTCAAGTCATTGTCCGCACCATGCTCTGCACGAATCAAATGATCGCAATGCACGGTTGAAGGAACTGCTACTTGTGGAATACCTGCACTCATGAATTGAAGAAGCGCCATTTGTGCTGTTGCATCCTGCATGGCAACGCGATCAGGATTAAAATCCACATATGATGTGCCACGCTGATAAGGAGCCGAAGGCATCTCGGACATATGTGCATAGAGAATCTTCTCAGCGAGAGTTAAAGGTCTGCCAAGAAGCGTTCTTGCCTGCTGTACTTTCCCGGGAAGTGCGGCATATACCTTCCGTATCATATCAAGATCGAATGCCATAATAATCTATAACCTAATTGGTGAAAAATTCAAAGTCACACCTCGGTTCACCTCGGCTTCGCTCGGTGTGCATCGGCTTCGCTCGGTGTAAACGCCCCGGCGGGGCGAATCGCACCCCGGCCTAAAGGCCACCCCTCGTCCGAGGGGAATGACAAGCCCCGTAGGGGCGACATCATAATAGCCCCAGAGGGGCGATATGATCACATTATTTCGAAAGCGCAATGGTCACTTTATTCGCAGCATCTTCAAGTGTTGTTGCCACGAGGAATTCCATTCCTGAATTCTTCAAAATTTCGCCTGCTTCGATTGCATTTGTACCTTCGAGACGAACAATTACAGGTGTGGAAACAGAGACTTGTTTGAGTGCTTGAACAATACCATTTGCAACACGATCGCAACGAACAATGCCACCAAAAATATTGATGAGCACGCATTCCACTGCAGGATCATTTGTCATGATGCGGAAAGCATTCGCGATGCGTTCAACATTTGCTCCACCTCCAACATCCAGGAAGTTCGCGGGTGCTCCGCCTGCAAGCTGGATGATGTCCATCGTGGCCATTGCCAAGCCTGCACCATTAACCATGCAACCAACATTTCCATCAAGTTTGATATAATTCAGATTGAATTTTGATGCTTCCACTTCAAGTGGATCTTCTTCTGATTCATCACGCAATTCCACGAAATCAGGATGACGATACAATGCATTGTCATCAAAATTCACTTTGGCATCGAGAGCGATGAATTCACCATCTTCAGTCACGACGAGTGGATTCACCTCAAGCATGCTGCAATCCATGTCTTCATATGCATGGTACAGCTTTTCAATGAATGTGATGAAACTCTTATATGCCTGACCGCTCAATCCCAAACCAAAAGCCATACGACGCGCTTGGAATTGTTGGAATCCAATTGATGGATCAACGAATTCTTTCAAGATTTTTTCAGGTGTATGCTCGGCAACTTCTTCGATGTCCATACCGCCTTCGGTGGAAACCATTATGATATTGCGTGCAGTATCACGATCAAGAAGAATACTGCAATAATATTCATGAGCAATCTTGCAACCTTCTTCGATGAACATGCGGCGAACAACCTTGCCGGCTTCACCGGTTTGAATTGTCACGAGCGTATTGTCAAAAGTTGCTTCAGCATATTGCTTTGCCTTTTCAGCAATATCACCATCATAAATCACGGTGACGCCACGAACCGGCTTACCATATAACTCCAAAGGCTGCTTGGTTTGTGTGTCATGCATGACACCTTTGCCTCTTCCTCCGGCATGAATTTGTGATTTGAGAACAATCACATTAATTCCATTGTCAACAAATTCGCTCTTGGCTACTGAGCCGGCTTCATCTGCTGAAAAAACCGCTTTCCCTTTGAGCACAGGGACATTATAGCGACGCAAAATTTCTTTGGCTT
>JBIKKD010000115.1:0-4893 GCA_044360565.1 Kapaibacterium sp. (SeqCode) | reverse complement strand
GTGAAGGATCATATTTCTCAGGACCAATCGGACCTGCAATTGAATGGAAAGAGTTGTCAATACAAGATTCTCTTCGCGATCAAGGTGAGATTAAGTACATATTACATGGCTTGAATGGGGCCAAACAGAATTCCATACCATTGGATACATCAGATGTAGGACAGTTTTCACTTCTCAATATCGATGCAATGCAATATCCTTATCTGGAAATTGAAGCAAGAACGAAAAGAAGTAGTAGAATTTCCGGTCCACATCTCAAGACATTGAACTCGGTATATCGTCCGGCAGCTGAACTTGCCGTAATGCCTACTTCATTTACTGTGAAAGGTCTTGAAAAAAGAACTGGTTTGCCGATCAGAGGTGATAGCATGATTTGTTCACTCGACATCTTCAATCTTTCCATGCGTCAGGCATCGCAGCCCGATATGCCTTTATGTATTGTACAACAACCGATAGGTGGAGGTGGAAATACGGAATCCACCATCGCACAAATTCCAAGTATTCCCAGGGATTCACCAATTTCTTATGAATCCCGTGCTTCAACATTTGCACTTGCGAATGTTTCGGAATGGACTGCGCGCATCAATTGCGATCAAACCAAAGCAGAGTTGTTTACATTCAACAATACAGCAAAACAAGTACTTACGATTGGTGAAGACATTGAGCCACCAACCATTGAGATTCTTGCTGATGGAAAATTATTGCGGGAATATGATGTCGTGGCACTGAATCCCCGCATCACGATTCGCATTTCCGATAATGCATTTTTGCCGATTGATACCACAAAAACCTTCATTCGCAATAATCCATTTGCACTTCGTTCAGATACAAAGATTCGCGACTATTCCTTTGTGAGAGGTTCTTATGGCTCTGCAATGCGAGCTGAATTTTCGTATATCCCTGAAGACAGATTTGAAGTCGGTGAGAATATCATTTATGTGATCACTGAAGATGCGTCAGCAAATAAAGACACGCTTAGAAGAACTGTACTTGTTGTTCTGAATAGTTCTTTGGACGAATTGAATACTTATCCGAATCCTGTAATTAGTGGTACAGACATATCATTTGAAATGAACTATCTTTCGCAGATAAAAGAAGCCACCTATTCTCTCACGATAGCGGATATCCGTGGTTCGATTCAGCATCGCTTATCCGGTGAAATATCAATCGGAAAAAATACACTGAAGTGGAATGGAAGAAATGATGAAGGTGTGCCAATGCCACCGGGAGTTTATGTCTATAGAATTGATGTGAAAGGCGATACATTCATAGCGCCATCATTCGGTAAAATCATCATCACGGAATAGTGAATCACATTGATTCACAATATGATTTGAAAGAATTCAGAATGGCTTGCCAACCGGCTTGTTGTAATTCTTCGGAATGTACTTGTTCGGGATCAAAGACTTCGGTCACCAAAACATGCTCACCTTCTTCCTGAAAGGTCACGCGAACTTTGCGATCATCCCCAAGCGTATATGCGATGACTGCATGCTCTTGAATTTCATCATAGATTCCCCAAAAGTCAAAACTCACGCTGCCAGCTTTTGCTGACATTGTGTACACAAACTTATCACCGACTTTCAAATCATTCTCAGCTTTTGGACAAAACCAATCTTCAGAAGCCTGATTCCATTGTGTGACATGTTCAGGCATGGTGAAGCATTTCCATACATGATTCAATGGCTTTCGAATGGAGGTAGTAACTATAATTGACATGATAGCAAGTAATTAGATAAAAAAATGCCTTATCATCGGGGGGAAGTGATGACAAGGCATGCAGCATAAAGAGGAAGTAACGGCTTGCGCCGTTGAGCGGGAAACGAGGGTCGAACTCGCGACATCAACCTTGGCAAGGTTGCGCTCTACCACTGAGCTATTCCCGCATACCGTTCTTGAACGGGACACAAAATTATATGTTATCCCCATATCATGCAAATACTTTTTTCAAAACATCGAAATAAATCTTTTACGGCATTTTTCTTTCAATTCTTCCATGTCAATGGTTTTGCCTAGTTCGCTATGCATGCAAGTCACTGATTTATCAGGAATTCCGCATGGTATGATCATATTGAAGATTGAGAGATCATTATTAACATTCAAAGCAAAGCCATGTGATGTCACCCAGCGTGAACAATGCAGTCCAATCGCACAGATTTTTCGCTCACCTTCGATCCATACTCCTGTTTTTCCTTCTACCCTTCCGGACTCAATTCCATACTCTGCAAGGACTTGTATGATTATTTCTTCTATGGTTCTCAGAAACCAATGTAAATCTTCTTTGAATTGCGATAAATGAAATAATGGATAGCCAATAAGTTGTCCGGGATTATGAGCCGTGATATCTCCTCCGCGATTGATGGGAATCGTTTCGATATTCATTGCGGAAAGCAAATCATGACTTACTGTTACATTATGTTCACCACCTTCCCTACCGATGGTGAGTACAGCCGGATGCTCGCAAAGAATCAATGTGCTTGGTCTATTACCTTTTTGTATTTCATGCACATATTCTTCTTGTTTTGCCCATGCCTCACGAAATGGTATGAGTGACCAATCTTCAATGATGATCTTTGACATCCTATGCTCCGTAATGATGCGGAAAATTACGGATTATTCGATTCAATCTGCTCTTCCATTGATATTGCAAACAGTATCAATCACAGAATCGCCGATTATCACAAATGGGATTGTAATCACAAATGGTCCATTAACTTTCGGAGTGATTCTCATTCTGAATGGTGCTGATTTTTTCCCTGCTTCCAAGCGTCCACCCTGAATATTCCCCGATATTAACACATTGCAAGTAAGATTGTCTGCATATGGTAACAAAGCATTTATGGTACATGCTTTTGATGTATTATTCACTATAGTGCACATTGCTTCATTGACCACTCCCAACTTTGCATGATGCATTGAAATATCGGTCACATAAATGCCATTCTTTACATAGACATTTGCTTTGCAGATTGCATTTCTCTTCACATTACCCTTACCGGAATAGGAAATATCGGCTTCTAGTCTTGCTTGCACTTCCTCATTCTGTGTATCGGAATTGCTTCTGATCTTAATGCCGATACTATTTCCGGGTTTTAATGTGATCGTTTGATTGATTTGTTGTGCGAATTCGAATGCAGATGGATCATCACCCTTGAATATGAGATTACTAATCACGGCTGTTTCATTGCCATAATTATGGATGCGAATGATTGTATCTCTCACTTCTCCAAATGGAATGCTTCCGAAGTCGATGTCTTCAATCCAAACCACTGTACCGCTATTAACAATTGCAGTAAGTGGAATGAAAAAGTTCTTCCAATCATTGATCAAAAGGGTATCATGAAATCGGCCTTCATGCGGGGCATTGAATCGAATCGGAATGGACTTGCTATTCCCCAATATTCCTTTGTGAGTCAATACAAATTGCATGCTATCGGAAAACAAAGAAAATCCCTTATTTCCATGTTTTAGTTTGATGGATTTGATTGGTATCGTAAGAGTGTCCGATGCATTTTCAATATCTATGTTTTTGACAATTTCATTGGATGGAAACTCTGTTTCGAATGCCAATGACATTGGATTGAGTCTTAAATGTCTGCGATGCAAAGAATCGGTGGTAATGGAATCAATCACCGTGCCTGTGCGATCTACCGGAACTTCATTCACGGGAGTGCATGAAGATATGATAATCATCATGAACATGATGATGCATGCGAAGCCAAGAATGAAAACTTGACTATTATCGAAGCGAGATTCGCGTGCCATAGGTGATTCCTGCTTTTTGTGTGCTGAACCACTGCCCTTTATATGAGTAGAAGGTACTCATGCCTTCAATACCACCAATCAAGGTGATATTACGCGTGAGATCATATTCCACTCCAATCGTCATGCGCGCCATTGGACCTGTCTCCATTGCACCACCACCAACTCTAATGAGTGGTTTGAATGAATTGCCACCATGAAAGCGATGTTGCCAACCAATCATTGCCCATGGAGCATGATATGTCTGATCATATTGAATCGTATAATTGTTCTCAATTCCGGTGAATCGTTGGACAACTGATTCCTGACCTAATTCAACAAAAACAGCATCTTCTTTTGAAAGATCATATTGGAAGCCGGCAGACACATTATTGATGAATGGATTAAAGTTCGGTGTGACTTTTTGATCCACGAATGAATGTGTCGTAAAACCACGAAGGGTGAGTGAAAAGGGAGAAGTTTCTTCTGAATTAATGATTGCTTGCAATTCCTTTTTCGGAATATCGATTTGCTGAGTATTGTTTGGTACAATCACATCAGCAAGCAAAGGAGTAACTGCTTGTTGCGCAATTTCCGGTGTCGGCTTTATATCAGCATTGGAATTATTGATTTGCTCATCATCCTCAATCATGCTTGCAATATTCATGTTCTTGGTGACCGGCATAGGAGATGCAATGCGCTTTGAAAGCATATTCAGTATTTGCGCATTATTCGTGGCATTGATCACCGGACTTTGCATGATTTGTTGAGTGGGGACATTCTCTTGTTTCGTCATTTGAACAATTTGTTCGGACTTATCAGTATTGAATGCAAAGTACATTCCTGAAAGCGTTGCGCCGAGCAAGACAAACATGAGTGGCTGAACGACTTTCCCAAACCAAGCAGTTGCAGATGTGGCAAGTCCGGCCGATACCGGATTATTCAATGAAGCACCAACAGTTACAGCACCTATTCTTCTCATGATTGATTCCTCTAATTCAAGAGGAGGAGCAATGAGATTGGTATCCATATGTCTGCGAACCGTGAAATGATCCTGCATTTCCTGGCGCAATTCCGCCTGCTCGGATAGCATGGCAAAAAGTGAAGGTTGCAATGCATCGGGTAATTCCCCATCCATATACAATGTGATCA
>JBIKKD010000114.1:0-4956 GCA_044360565.1 Kapaibacterium sp. (SeqCode) | reverse complement strand
ACATGAGCCATTACTCTCAATTCGATTTGAGAATAATCAGCAGATAACAGTAGATTTCCTTTCTTTGGTATAAATGCTTTTCTAATTTCTCTTCCCAATGCAGTTCTGATGGGGATATTTTGCAGATTGGGTTCAGTGGAAGAAAGTCTTCCTGTTCCCGCTATTGTCTGATTATATGTCGTATGTATTCTTCCGGTTCTTGCATTCACCATTTTGGGTAATGATTCAACATAGGTTGATTGCAGTTTTTGCAATTGTCTATGCTCAAGGATATATCCTGCGATTGGATAGTCATCCGAAAGTTCAGAGAGTACTGAAACATCTGTGCTATAGCCGGTTTTTGTCTTTTTAGGACTCGGCAGAGCAAGTCTTTCGAATAATATCTCACCGACTTGTTTTGGAGAATCAATATTGAAAGCATCCGTACCGGCAGCTTCATAAATCTTTTCTTTCAAAGCCATTACTTCTTTCTTGATATGAACCGAAATCGTGCCGAGTGCATCAAGATCTATAGCAACGCCATTATACTCCATTTCAACAAGTACTTCGCTAAGTGGAAATTCCACAGTTTGCGCAAAACCCAATTGACCTGATTGTTCCAATTGCACATTCAATGTATCAGCCAATGTAAGCGTGACATCGGCATCTTCCGCGGCATATTCCATGAGTTTGAGTGGCTCCACATCTCGCATTGAACCTTGTTTTTTTTCACCGATCAATGCGCTAATTGGAATGGGTTCATAATCCATCCATTTTTTTGCAAGTGCATCCATGCCATGCAGAGAATCAGGATTCAATACATAACTGGCAAGCATGGGGTCAAAAGACAATGGATGAACGGTGACTCCATATCGTTTGAGAATCAATGCATCAAATTTTCCATGTTGTGCAATTTTCTCAATCGCAGGACTCTCCAAGATTGGTTTTAAAGCCAATGCAACATCTAATGCTTTCAAAGTGGTGGCTTGACCATGTTTGGATTGTGATGTCTCAGAAGGTGCATCGAACAAAGATTCCGGAATATCTAAAACATCAAGATCTTCATCTTTTGTCAATACAAAAAATGCTTTTCCAGGTTTTGCGCTAATTGCAAAACCAACAATAGAGCAAGTCATTGTGTTAAGTGATGTTGTTTCCAAATCAAAGCAGATTCTCTTTGCTGACTTGATTTCATGCATCATCAATTTGAATGTCAATTCATCATTCACCAATTGATAATCATGCTCTCTATTTGCAACCGAAGCAAATTGAGTAATGCCTTGAGATTCAGCCTGAGAATTGATTTGTCCTGATGTTCTTTCTGCCCATTTCCTACGCAATGTATTGAATTGAAGCATTGAGAATAAACCATCAATCCCAACAGGATCGGCTTTACCCGGAACACAATTGACCAGTTCTATGGGAAGTGGAACTTCCGTATGAATGGTCACCAATTCCTTGGAAAGAATTGCAGAATCCTTTCCTTCAATCAATTTCTTTTTGACGGTTTCTCGTTCTATGAGTTCAAGTGCTTCATAAACCTTCTCGATCGTGCCAAATTGCTCAATGAGTGGTTGCGCTGTTTTTTCTCCGATTCCTTTCACACCCGGTATATTATCCGAAGCATCACCGATCAAAGCCAATAAATCAATGATTTGCTCAGGATATACCCCCATTTTTTCTTTGACTTGATCTCTTCTGTACACATCATAGGCATTAGCATCCTTGCCCGGACGCAGAATACAAATGCGATCATCGACGAGCTGAAAATAATCTTTATCGGAGGTCAAGCAACGCACATCATATCCCAAAGCTCCTGCCTGCTTTGCCAATGTTCCAATGATATCATCAGCTTCAAATCCCGGTAATTCCAATACAGGAACTCCGATCAATCGCAAAAACTCTTTGATGCGAGGCATTTGTGGCACCAATTCCTCGGGAAATTCATCTCGATGTGCTTTATAGCCATCATATTTATCATGTCTGAATGTCGGCGCAGATGTATCAAAGGCTGCGGCAATGAAATCCGGTTTTTCCGCATCAAGAATTGCTGTGATCATATTGGCAAAACCGAATACTGCTCCCGTGGGTTCGCCATTCGGGGCTTTGAATCCGCTTTTGGACATTGCATGATAAGCCCTAAAAACAAGGCCCATGGAATCAATAAAGAGTGCTGTTGGCATGAGATAGTAAAGACAATAAGCAAGAGTGAAAGAACTCAGGCGAAAATTCACAATATTCGCATGCAAATTACAAAATCATGTTGCGATGAAGCGTGAGTACACAAAAGAAGAATAAACAATTTCCTGAAATATATGCCATTGAATACCGGAAGATGAAGCTGGAAATTGAGATTAGATTGCAAGATTTTCTCAATGTTCAGGAAAAGGACTGGTTTTATGAAGCATGTTATTGCATTCTGACACCTCAGTCTAAGGCTGTCCATGCTGAATCAGTCGTAAAGAAACTTATCGACATGAATTTTGAATTCAATGATTTGGATCCAATGCCTCTTCTACGAGATCCCGAGCATTATATTCGATTCCACAATCAGAAAACCATCAATCTGCAATTGCTCAAGGAGAATTTTCCTGAAATCAGGTCATTGATTCACGAGTATCGACAAAAACCACTCATGCTTCGCGATATTCTTACGGCAAAGATTCGAGGTTTTGGCATGAAAGAATCAGCACATTTCATGCGAAATATCGGGATATTTGGTCCGACCATTCTCGACAGACACATCCTCAAACATCTACTGGCCTGTGGAGTTAAAAGCGCGAAGAATCCACCAACAAATAAATCAATGTATCTCAGAATTGAAAAAGCATGGCTGAAATACTGCAAAGAAGTGCAAATAGACATGGAATCCATGGATCTTTTGTTTTGGTCTATGGAAACAGGATTCATTCTCAAATAGACTCACGTGGGGGACGACAAATCGAATTTTCATAGATTGCACATAGTTGTTTCCTTAATTAACTACCTTCATGAAAAGCATTTCACTGCGCTTCCGATTGGTCTTTTGGTATAGTGCGATCGTCACTCTGACGCTTCTTGCATTCGGTATTGCCGCATATCTCACCGTTTCCAAAGATTTATATCAAAATTTGGATGCTTCTCTTGAAAGGGTTGCAACATCCTTGGATTTCATCATCAGGAAAAAGCAGAAAGAAACGATGCAACCGCTCAGGCCCGCAACACAAAGAAGAAAAAAAGCACGCAGAAGCCAGCCGGAACCTGCTGATTCATTTGCATTTTTCAGGGATTCCGCTCCACTTACCGATACCATACGCATGTCTCGTGCGGATACTTCAGAAATTGATGAAGATCCTGTGTGGTCGGCGGTTTATGAACACATTCTCTTCAATCCGAAAAATTACTATATACAGATTGCCGATCTCAAAGGTCAGATTGTTTGGCGATCCGAAAATCTCGATACAAATTCACTCCCCTTGCTTGATCAAACCCGCTTGACTTCGGGTCTCTCCAGCATCATGACAATCACATCATTTGGAAGTGAATCTCAAAATCTTCGATTATATCGAGGAAAGACTTCAAAAGCATTCATAACGGTGGGATATTCCCTCGAAGAAATTGATTCAACGCTTTATGAATTATTCAATGCATTACTCATTGGATTTCCAATGGTATTGCTCATTTCCACATTGGGTGGATTTATTTTGGCGAGAGTATCTCTAAAGCCGATAGATGATTTGGCAACATCAGCAAGAGAGATCACTGCAAGCAATCTCAGCAATCGTTTGCCCGAACCAAAAACCAATGATGAGGTTGCGCGATTGACCTATACATTGAATGAGATGATTGCCCGCCTTGAAGGATCTTTCAATCAAATCAAGCAATTCACCGCTGATGTGTCACATGAATTAAGAACTCCTTTGGCCATTTTGACGGGAGAATTGGAAGTTGCATTGCGCAGTGACAAATCACCGGAGGAATATCAAACTTTGCTCATTAGCGCATTGGAAGAAGTTGGCCGTTTATCAAAAGTCGTTCGAACTTTGCTCGATTTGTCGAGAGCTGAGACAGGTCAGGTGAGCATTGATCATCAAACCGTTAATCTCAGCACAATGCTGGATGACTTGAGTGAAGATGCAATGATTTTGGCTGAGGAGCGCTCCATTTCGGTTGGCAGCATGATAGAACCCAATATTGTGATTGATGGAGATTCCGTCAGACTTCATCAAGCACTTTTGAATATAGTGGACAATGCAATTAAATACACACCCGAAGGTGGCGATATTCTGATGCGATTGGTCAAAGAAGGTGATCGAGCCATTCTGCGTGTGAGCGATACGGGAGTGGGCATAGCTCCTGAGCATTTGCCTCATATTTTCGACAGATTTTATAGAGCGGATCAAGCAAGATCACAGGATATTCAAGGTAATGGATTGGGTTTGTCCATCGTGAAATGGATTATCGAAGCACATGAAGGCACGATCAGAGCCGAAAGTACGCAAGACAAAGGCACGATGATTACAATAGTGCTCCCAATTCTTGATTCAGCGATTGATAGAACAGAACAACCACCTCAATTCTATGGAAGGAATCCATATTCATGATGCATGTGAAAGTGGGAATGGATGGCGATTTGCCCATGCGCATTCAAGAACCCGGAACATATGAATGGTGGTATTTCGATGCCATTGATGAATCTCAGGAATTGGCAATCACAATCATCTTTTTTGATGGAATGCCGATGTCTCCCTATTGGCTGGAAGCTCTTCCAAATGCGGATTCTCGAGAATATTCCGGTTATGCCGTTTCATTCTATCGGAGAGGGAAAAAACTTGCCGGATTCGTGCATCATACCGAACACAATGAAATTATTACACATCAAGATGAACTGCATATTCGAATGGGTGGTATGACATTCCGGAAAAGTGGTGATTCATATACAATTGGTATTGATACAGAGTATCCTGATTCTGTTAACTCCATTCATGGTGAATTGAC
>JBIKKD010000304.1:0-4958 GCA_044360565.1 Kapaibacterium sp. (SeqCode) | reverse complement strand
CAGAAATCAGCAAGACAATTGATGAAGATGAATGCAAACAACTCTCCATGCTCTGCAAAAAAATGTATGCTTCATCGAGTGATGAAACTCGATAAGCCCCAAAGAAAGTATAATCATATTTAACTCATAATCATTTGAAGAACATCGCCATGAACAGAGGTCCGATTTCACAATTCATTGAAAGTAATTTTCTTCATTTCAATTCAGCCGCTTTGGTTGATGCCGCAAAAGGATATGAAACCCATTTGGCCGAAGGCGGAAAGATGATGATCACGCTTGCAGGTGCGATGAGTACAGCTGAATTGGGCAAGACCCTTGCTGAAATGATTCGTCAGGACAAAGTGCAGATCATCTCATGCACAGGAGCAAATCTCGAGGAAGACATCATGAATTTGGTGGCTCATTCCCATTATAAACGAGTACCTCATTATCGTGACCTTTCCCCTCAAGATGAATGGGATTTACTTGAGAATCATTACAATCGCGTAACCGATACCTGCATTCCCGAAGAAGAAGCATTTCGTCGCTTGCAGAAACATTTATTCCGCGTATGGAATGATGCCAATTCCAAGGGAGAGCGTTATTTCCCACATGAATTCATGTATCAAATGTTGCTATCGGGTGAACTTGAACAATATTATGAAATTGATCCAAAGAACTCGTGGATGCTTGCAGCAGCTGAAAAGAACCTTCCAATAATCGTACCCGGCTGGGAAGATTCCACCATGGGAAATATCTTCGCTTCATATTGCATCAAAGGTGAATTCATAAGTACCACAATGAAATCCGGTATTGATTATATGATGTGGCTTTCAGATTGGTATGTGAAGAATTCTACAGGAAAAGGCATTGGATTCTTCCAAATTGGTGGTGGTATTGCAGGTGATTTCCCCATTTGCGTAGTACCGATGTTGTATCAAGACATGGAAATGTCAGATATTCCTTTCTGGAGTTATTTCTGCCAGATTTCTGATTCAACCACTAGTTATGGTTCATATTCAGGTGCGGTTCCGAATGAGAAGATCACATGGGGTAAATTGGATATTGATACTCCGAAATTCATAGTGGAATCAGATGCAACAATCGTTGCTCCGTTGATTTTCGCATGGTTGCTCAAAATGTAATTGAAAACATAGCATGAATTATAGAGGAATATTCATGGCCATGACTTGCATGGTCATGGGACAAGTGCATGCATATTCGCAAACAGTCGGTCAAGGTCTTGTTGATTCACTGAAACGCGTTACAACACCATTGAATGCTGCAAAGAAAGATGAGGGTTGGACAATTTCAGGTATTACGAACTTCACTTTCAGTCAAGTAGGACTTCTGAATTGGACAGCCGGTGGAAATAGTTCTATTTCCATCATTGGACTTGGCATGTATAAAGCAAACTATATTAGAGATAATTATACTTGGAATAATTATATCGAGCTGGGATATGGTTTGACAAAAATCGGCGATGTGGAATTTCGAAAGAGTGATGATCGTATCATCTTTGTTTCTCAAGCCGGTATTGCAGCAGGTCAAACAATGAATCATAGTTTGCTGGTAGATTTTCGTACACAATTCACCGATGGTAGAAATTATGTTGGCGTGTTTGATTCAGCAAGTGGTACTTTTCCCCTAACATCCACATTCCTTGCACCTGCCTTTTTGACGACAGCTCTTGGAATGGAAATTAAGCCGACTTCTTCATTATCTATATTGATTGCACCGCTTACCGGTAGAACGACAATCGTTGCAAATAGATTATTGTCCGAACAGGGTGCATTCAATGTTACGAAAGGACATACTATCAAGGCATTTCTTGGCGCATTGATCAATGCTCATTTTAATGATCAGATATTTGAAAATGTGACATTGAATTCCCGTATGAATGTGTTTTCTCCATTTTCTTCTCCTGATTTGATGGTGGTGAACTGGGAAAATCTTATTTCAATGAAAGTCAATAGTTTTATAAAAGTCACTCTTTCACTCGATGTATTTTACGATCATCGCATAAACATCAATCGTAAAGATGGTACAATTGGTCCATCAACGCAATTGAAAAATACATTTGGCGTAGGATTTGGATATACTTTTTAATGCATTCATCAGCGAAACATATTGCAGAATTGCTCAAAGAAATTGTCAAAGACAATGGATGGGAAAAAGATATTATATCAAATAAATTACCTATTCTTTGGTATGAACTTCTAGGGGAAAAAGGACGGGAACTAACAGAGTTTAGAAGATTTGATGAAGGGAAATTATACATCCATGTTCATAGCGCACCCTGGCGACATGAATTAACCCTCCGAAAACAAGAATTTATATCAAAAATCAATACCCAAATCGGGTTCACACTCATAACTGACATCATTTTTCGATAGGCTACCACGATGACGCCCCGATGGGGCTACCACGATATCGCCCCGATGGGGCTACCACGATATCGCCCCGATGGGGCTACCACGATATCGCCCCGATGGGGCTACCACGATGACGCCCCTATTTGGCTACTATGATGACGCCCCGATGGGGCTACCACGATATCGCCCCGATGGGGCTACCACGATGACGCCCCGATGGGGCTACCACGATGACGCCCCGATGGGGCTACCACGATGACGCCCCGATGGGGCTACTATGATGACGCCCCGATGGGGCTACCATGATGACGCCCCGATGGGGCTACTATGATGACGCCCCGATGGGGCTACCACGATATCGCCCCTATGGGGCTACCACGATGACGCCCCTATGGGGCTACCACGATATCGCCCCTATGGGGCTACTATGATGACGCCCCGATGGGGCGACATCATACTAACAAAAAAAAGCCGACCTCTTTACAGAGATCGGCTTTTGAGTGTAAGAACTCTTTTGAATTACTTCACGAAGAGCATCTTTTGTGTCAATGCTGTACCACTTGTTGTCAATGTATAGTAATATACACCGTTTGCAAGACCAAACTCGCTAGGTACAAAATTGAATGAATGGATACCTGCATCGAAGTTATTAGCTGCAAGTTGTGCTACTTCACGACCGAATACATCGGATACGCTAAGTGTAACAAATGCCGGCTTTGGCAATTCGAAACGGATGGCTGTTGAGCTTGCGAAAGGATTTGGCTCATTGTTATAGAGTTTAAGACCTTCAGCAATGATTGTTTCATCAACACTTGTTGTAAGTGTCACTTTAACATCAATCTCAGCTGACTTTGTTGTACCACAGTCATTTGTCACTTCACAGTGATACTTACCTGCATCTGCATTTGTCACATTGAATTTTACATATTCTCTGTTAACTGCATTTGGATCTGTAAGTGCCGCACCATTGAAGAACCACTTATATGAAGTTGGGCCATCTTCTGTTGCATTAACTGTCAATGAAAGTTTACCACCTGTCTTAATTGTTTCTGCTGGCTCAACCAATGCAACAACTGGCTTTGTTGAGTGAACAATATTTGCTGATGCTGAAACTGAACCACAAGCACCTGTTGCAACTACTGTGTAGTTACCTGCTGAAGCTGCATCCATGGATGCAATTTCATAGCTAGAAGCTGTTGCACCTGCAATGTCTTGGCCATCTTTCTTCCATTGATATGTCATTGTGCCACCACCGGTAGCTGTAACTGTCAATGTCTCTTTAGTACCATCACAAACTTTCTTGCTTGTTGGAGGTGTAGTGATTTGAGTAGATGCATAAAGACTAAGTGCAACATTTGCTGATGCTGAAACATTTACTGCCGGAGATGCAACTGCCATTGCTTTGTACTGACCTGCATCTGATGCTTGTGCATTCTTGATGGTCAATGCATTTGTATGAGCACCGGAATACTTAGCACCATCGAACAATTGAACATCGCCTTTGAACCAGTGATATTCTACATTCAAACCTGGAACTGATGATGTCGCATTTACTTCCAACTTAGCATCGCTTGTTTGGCAAGCATCTACTGATGCAGCAACTGCATTGATGCTAACTGTACCAAGTGTCAATGTGAACGTTTGTGATGTTGCTTCACCGCATGAACCAATAACCTTTACGCTATAGTTGCCCGCATCTGTACTTGTAACATTTTTGATGCTAAGAACAGGTGATGTTGCTCCACCATAACGACCATTGTCAGTAATGACAACGCCATTCTTTGACCACTCATAACGCACTGGAGAAATTCCGAAGCTACCTGTTGCTTCTGCAGCTGCTACCTCAAACTTTGCAGTTGAACCAGCTGATACTACTTGGCTTACAGGCTCTTTATCGATTTGTGTACCTTTCGCTACATAAACGATTGCTTCTTGTGTAAATACTGTGTTTTCAGATGAAGAAGTACCACATGATGTAGTGATACGACATGTATAGCGACCGGAAGCTGAATAATCAACATTACGGACTGTCAATACATAATTATTAACGCCTTCTACTGAAGAGGCAAATGGATAAATGGTATTTGCTTGGAGCAACTCACCATCTTTAAACCACTGATATGCAATTGAAGAACCACGCTTAGTTGTGAAGTTCAATACAAAGTCACTGCCTTTACATACAACTTGAGAAATAGGCTGTCTGCCAATCTCTGTTGGTTGATTAACACCCAATTGACGAGTAAACATTGACTGGGTCAAATCAATACCATTCGCTTCTCTAGCACCATCATTCAATGTTGCAACTAAAGTATAAGTACCAGCATCATATTCATCAGTGTTGAAAATGGTCAAAATTGGTGTCAAAACACCTGTGAATTTTGGACCATTTGCAACTGCTCTAGATGTAGATGATGACCACTGATAAGCAACTCTTGATGCACCGCTTGGCAATGCATATTGATATGGTTTCAATGATGATACTACAGGAAGAGAATTGATAACTGTTGATGTTCTTACGCAAGTGCTATCTAAAGCAGTACCACCAAATGCTACAACAGGTACCAATTCATGTGCACCAATCATAGGTGGATTTCTGCGAAGTGT
>JBIKKD010000113.1:0-4969 GCA_044360565.1 Kapaibacterium sp. (SeqCode) | reverse complement strand
TCGGCTTATGATGGAGCCATTCCATCAGGCGCTTCCATTGCATCGATGGTCTTCGCCAAACTTGGTGCATTGACAGGTAAACAAGAGTATTTCTCCACGGCATATGCAATCATTCATGCCAATGGCAAGAATATTCAATCCTATCCAAATGGATTTTCTGCAATGCTGATGACATTGTCATTTCTTACAGGACCACGCTCTGAAATCATGATTTCAGGAATAGGAACATCGCAGGAAAGAGATGCATGCAAACAATTGATATTGAGTACCTATTTGCCACATGCAGTCATCGCATATAATGAAACCGGTAATCATCTCGATACTATTTCTCCGATGCTTGCTGGTCAAAAAAGTAAAGAGGATCTTTCCATTTTCATATGCAAAGATTATGCTTGCACCTTGCCTGTCCATGATGTCAATTCACTGAAGGAAGCTTTGGCTCATCATTCATGAAAGCGCAGTCATTCATCATATCGCTTGTCTTTGTTGCCTGTTGGATTAATATCTATCAATTCTTCAATGTCAGTACTTATGGTATCACTCCGGCAGATGTCAGTTCATGGCTTGTGATCTTCTTTGCGCTATATAGATTTCTTTGGAAAGGCGAGCAAACGCAAACATTGCCGGGTTGGGCATTGACAGGACTTTTTGCAATACTATTTGCCGAATATGCATCCGTCTTCATGCCTCTCATCTCAAATAATGCAGACATGCAGATTCAGTGGCTGAAAACAAGCACGAATTTTCTTTCAAAGTGGCTTCTCATCATCACATTTGCCTCCGGGATCTATTCTGCCGATGCATTCAGATCGGCGATACGATTCATGCTTGTGATCAGCATAGCCATAAATATCTTTGGCATCTATCAGATTTTTGCTCGAGCATTTGATTTGCCACTTGCCTGGATTCCAATCAATAATGTGTCCATCAGCATTCGGAATTATCATTCGATGGACAATATGACTCAGCTCAGTCTTCGCTTCGAGAATTTCTATCGTGCAACATCGATATTCAGCGAACCATCATTTTATGCGCAGTTCAATACACTCGTATTGACATTCCTGCTTATTCCCTTTTTGCGTAGTACAAAACCTTTTTTGGAATCAAAACTCTTGCGTGCATGCATTGTCATTCCCGCAATCATCGGCATGTTTCTTACCTTTTCACTCACTGCACTATTTTCTCTATCGCTCATCACACTTTGGGCTATGATATTTGAAAAGTCCAATAAAAAAGTGGCATTGCTTTCCTCTATTGCAGGAGGATTTGCCCTCATTTTAGTGACAGATGCAATCGTTAGTCAATATGTAAGCATCAGCGTTTTTGACCTTTTTACCAAAAGAGTCGGTGGTATTGTAGATGTACTGTCAACCGGCGGTGGTCGTGGCACTTCCATTGTCGGCGAGTCATTCTTCGGCAGACTTTCCACGATATTTCAGGGTTTTTCTATTTGGGCAGAATTCCCAATCACCGGGATCGGAGCCGGTTGCTATGAGTATTATTCCAAGTTGAATCCCATTTCATTCTCGGATTCCCTGCATTCCGGTTTGCTTGCAGAAAGAGGCACTTTGGGATTCGCGGCTTATGTATCAGTATTCGCATATCTCTTCAAGCGTGTATTTCATGCTTCAAGGAATGAAGAATTTCGCTCACGATTATCACCCGATATGCTCACCATGACAGCCATTGCACCATATGTCATGATTGCGCATGTAGCTTTTTCCTTCTCCACTTACTATTGGATAAATTGGATTTTTTGGGTACATCATGGACTTGTATATGCAATAATCATTTCCGCACACAAATCCGCCGGTATGCCCATGAGAACAGTAAAAATGATCGATTTAGGTATTGCTCGACGACTTTTTGGGGCAATTCAATCATCAAAAACGCCATAAGTCAATAAAAACTGGGGGGAAAGAGTTTGAATGTATTAAGATAATACCCTATATTTGCAGTCTGAAAAAGTAATTGAAAACACCTCTATATTTAAGGTAAAGACAATGTCAAAGGTTTGTGAATTGACCGGTACGACCGTCCGTTATGGGAATAATGTTTCTCATGCTAATAATCGCACACGCAGACGCTTTCTTCCAAATCTTCAGAAGAAGCGTATCTGGATTCCTGAAGAAGGTCGTTTCATTACAGTGAAAGCAACAGCTCGCGCATTGCGTACACTCGACAAAAAGGGTTATGCGGCAATGATGAAAGATCTTGCTTCCAAGTAATCGAAAAAGTATATCTCATACCCCGCTTGGCTACAAGTGGGGTTTTTTTATGCATATTCATCACATGAAGATGAAAATCACCTCAGGTATATCACTCTTGAATATATTCATGATCCTTCTCGGAATCATGGTATTCTGGGGATGTACCTCACCTCTTCCTGAAACAAATATCAATACGGTAAACAAAAGAATTGTCAAGCCGCTCCCTTCTATTTTTAGAACAAAACCATCACCACTTTCCAAAGCTGATTCCAGCAGAATGGCCGGTATAGTTTTGGATTATTATCTTCAAGCATCTGAATTGCAATTACGCAATCAACATGATGAAGCACTTAAAATCTATAAGCGTATTCTCCATCTTGATACTTCGGCAATGACCTTTTATTCAATGGGAATGTCTTACTATAAACTCCTCAAGACAGATCTTGCCATTGAGCACATGAAAAAAGCAGTATTGCTCGAACCGAATTTGATAATAGCCCGTGAAGCCCTAGCTGAATTCTATATAGATCATGAGCAATATGACAAAGCATTGATTGCATATATCGATTTGGACAGCATAAAGTCAGATATCAAATATACCTATGCCCTTGCCGCTTTGACGGAGATCTTATTTCCTGAAGATGCAGAAAAGCATTTTAGGAAACTCATCAAATCCACCGGATATGAAACAGATATCGTCAATCGATTCGGCATATTACTTGTGCGAAATGGAAAAGAGGAAGAATTCATAGCATTGATGCGAGAGCATTATGTGATGCATCCGGATAATTCCAAAGCTCGTTCATTGCTCATTGAAGGATTACAATTGTATGGACGCAGCGAAGAGGTACTCGCTACAATAGAAGGTTTTCTTCCAAATGCAATTGATCAAGAATTGGAAGAATACTATCAAGCTCTACTCATGAATATTCTCATTCGGAAAGATACGCTGAATGTGAATGAGATGATAGGAAGACATCTCATGAAGGTCAAGGACTATAATACTTCTTCATGGAGCATGTTGATTTCACTCGCATTGATGGCAGAATTTGCACAACATGAAATGGCTGATACATTGCATCTAAAGGCGTTGAATAGAGCGGATACAAGTCATGCCAAACAAACAATCGGACTTGCTTATGAATTGATGCGAATGGAAAGAATCTCACTATTCATCACGCATTGCAAACGATATGCCCAAAAATATCCCGAAGAATCAAGATTCCATTTTCTCTTGGGAATACAAGCGAGAGAGGAAGAAAAGCTTTCTGAAGCAAAATCCTATTTGCAAGAAGCGATTCGTAGAAACCCAAAAGAGGGTGATGCATGGGCAGAGATGGGCGGAATATATGGTCATGAGAAGGCATACCGCGCTTCCGACTCTTGCTTTGAAGAAGCACTCAAACTTGATAGCATGAATGCGATGTATAATAATAATTATGCCTATTCTCTCTCGGAAAGAAATGAGAATCTGAATGGAGCATTGCGGATGTCTCTGCTGGCGATTTCACAGTATCCCGACAATCAATCCTATCTTGACACCTATGCTTGGTTACAATTCAAAATGGGAAATACACAATCGGCAATTGAGATTCTTCAAAAAGCCTTGAATCAAGATATGGATAGAAGCGGGATTCTCCATTATCATCTGAGCATGATCTACCAATCTATATCCGAGAATGAAAAAGCATGGGAGCATATTGACAAAGCTCTTGAAATCAAAAATGCACCAGAATATCAAGCATTCAGAACCAAGCTTCTCCAAGATTGAGCATTCTTGTCATTTTCTTATCTTTGCCCGCATTATATCATATCATTCTTTACTCTTTCCGACAGAAGCATCATGAAGAACAAACAACATTTGAAAAGTTTTGAAGGGGATCTATTTTATATCGACATCATCTGGACCACTGGTGATAAGCCGGCAACATTTGAAGTGAGAGCAACAAATGCAGATACGGATGTGACGACGACAATCACGAATCAATCAGCAATCGTCGGGATGATCACCGATGCGAAGAAAACTCCTTCATATATGAAAGATGAGATTTGGAATTGCACTTCTGCGGATGCAGATGCTCATGCACAAAAGCTTATTTCACTCCTTTCTCAAGAACCTGTATTGCAACAACTTGAAGAATTCTTGGAATCCGATCTCACAACCGGTGGTTGGGACTCCGATGATGAATTCGATGATGAACTCGCATTCGATGAAAATGATCTAGATGATGATCCGCTCTTCGATGATGAGGAAACACAAGAAGATCAATTCTGATTTCAACATCACTGATGTTCATCCATGAAAAAACTCGTCCTACGCAGCTCCACAACATCACATTCGATTATACAATCGGACAAGACTGCAGAGGCACGCTATACCATTCCTTATGAACAGGAATTGAATCCGGCTCAATTATCGGCAGTATGCCATGTCTATGGTCCGGCACTCGTGCTTGCCGGCGCAGGAACAGGCAAAACCCGCGTTTTGGTCTATCGACTTGCCAGACTCGTTGAATCAGGCATTCCTCCCGAGCGCATTCTCCTTCTGACATTCACCCGAAAGTCCGCTTCAGAAATGCTTCGCAGAGCATCTACCATGCTGGCTGGAAGATGCGATAAAGTGAATGGAGGAACATTCCACTCATTTGCTCATCGAACCCTCAGACGCTTTGCAACAGAATTGGGATTCAATCAAACATTCTCCGTGATTGATCAATCTGATGTGGAAGATGCGATGAATCTCATTCGGAATCGCAGTT
>JBIKKD010000112.1:0-4986 GCA_044360565.1 Kapaibacterium sp. (SeqCode) | reverse complement strand
TGTAGCTCGAAGGTGAAATATGATGTAAAATGCCAAACAAAGACGGAAGTACCATCACAGTTGTTACATTTTATATGCATGATTAATGATGAGAATCAAGGTAAAATGCTCTCATTTTTTGTAAATTTGCCAAATTCTTGTTTACACACAGAGCATTTCAATGCAAGAACCCATCTTGAACAAACGAACTTCATTGGCATTGGATGGCGCCGAATTCCTGGGGATTTTGTCAGCCAAAAAATGGATTCTTATCATATTGACCATACTTTCAGGCTTGATTGCTTTCGGAATTTCATGGACTCTTCCCAATTGGTATGCTTCAACAGTGACTTTCGTACCGCCAAATAATGCAAATTCGATGATTAGCGGAATGATGGGCAATGTATCTAGTGCTTTGAAAGATCTAGGACTTGGAAAGATGAATAAGGGGGAATCATATTCTTATATGGTCATTTTGAATTCAAGAAGTTTAATGGATACTCTCATCAATTCTTATGAACTTTCAGCTGAATATGAATTACCAAAAGATGATAGAGAGGAATTATACAAAGAGTTCCTCTCAAACTATGAAGTGGAGCTATCGCCCGAAGGTAATTATAATGTCACAGTTCTTTCCAAAGACAAAGAAAAAGCGGCCAAGATGGCTAATGATGTAGTGAGAATTGCCAATAATATCTCTCTGCGCATGCAAAAGGCGGAAGCAGAAACCAATCGTGCATATATGGACATGAGACTGAAAAGAACAGATTCAATATTGAATTCGATTGCACAGGAATTGGGAAAGTTTTCTTCTCAAAGTCTTGTATTCTCCCCTCTTGACCAAGCCCAAGCGGTTTCAGAAGCATTGGCAACTTTGAAGGCTTCAGCATTGAAACAAGAAATTCAACTTGAACTTTTAAAGAATACATACGGTGAGAAAGATCCCTCCACGATTGCAGGGGAAAAACTCTTGAATGAAATGAAAGAACAAGTCTATAAAGCTGAAAACAAACCCGGTTTTGCCGGAAATTTCGCTTTAAGAGATGGTCTTAAAGTTGGAGCCAAATACATGAAGCTCTTTACAGAATATGAGGCAATGTCGAAAGTCAAGGCATTTCTCATGCCCATGCTTGAACAAGCAAAATTGGATGAAATCAGAGAAGCACCAACCATGTATGTACTTGACTATGCAAAACCTGCATTCAAAAAGTCAAGACCCAAAAGATTAACAATAGCTGCCGGTACCGCACTTGGTGTTTTTGTTTTATCATGTCTTTTTCTCATTATCTCCAATCAAATGAAGAAGGCAATTGTAATCAATCAAGAGCGTATGCAAGATAAATCAGGAGTATCTGCAGAATGAGTAATCTTCCTATTGATGTTCCTAAATTTCAAAATGAAAATGGTTCTATTGTGATGGGGATTGTTCGTTCTCTTGAATATGATGATCTCAAGCCATTTTTGACAACCTTGCATTCCACAGGCTATGCAGGAGGTGTGACTTTTTTTTGTGATGACATATCTTCCAATACGAGAAATGTATTTTCATCAATGGGGATTTACTTAAGGGATTTCAAGGAAGTGAGAGTCACGATTCCATTTCTTGGAAAAAAAGTAAATGCATATCGATTATTCAGTCCGATACAAAAAATTAATTTTTATGTATTGTCAAAAGAAGCACAAAACACATTTGCCTCTAAGGCTTTTCATATTCATCAGTCAAGACATTTTTTATACACAGCATTTCTTGAAAAAGAATCTTCATTCTCAAAAGTCATGCTAAGCGATACAAGAGATGTTGTATTTCAAAGAGATCCATTTGACTATGCCATTAATGATGATCTCTGTTGTTTTCTTGAAGATCCCAAAACAACCATTGCCGGTGAAATACACAATGCAGGCTGGATTCGTAGAGCATTTGGGGAAGATATTCTAAGTCAAATCGGTAATAATACCATTTCATGTGCCGGTATCACAATGGGAAGCGCATCGGCCATTTTGGAATATACATCTGAAATGTGCAGAATACTTTTGACGCCGAAAGTTCGAGCAATTGCAGGCATTACAGGACTCGATCAAGGCATTCACAATTATTCAATTCGGATGAATCTCTTTGGTGACAGATTGCATCTTTATGAGAATATGCGTGGACCAGTTATGACAATGGGTCTGATGAACAAGGATTCACTTCGACATCATCCCGATCATGGTTTATTGTTGAATGAGGATGGAAGTATTTGCCATACAATTCATCAATATGACAGACATCCTGATTTGCTTCATGAATTACCCAAGAGAATATTGAAAGCGAATCATCATAAATCTGCATTCTAATGAAAACGATATTCAATTCCGTGATCACAATGCTACGCAATGATCATGCGAGTGTCATGAAAAATTTCTTTTCGCTGACATTTCTCAAAGGATTGGAATATCTTGTCCCACTCATCCTTGTCCCCTATCTTGTAAGAACACTCGGTCTAGAGCGATATGGCATAGTACAAAGTGCTGTTTCATTCATGTACATTTTCTATATCATTACAAATTTTGGGTTTAACTATTCGGCAGCACGACAAATATCTGTGTATAGAGACAATCCCGATATGTCGTCGAAAATCGCCGGAGCAATTCTTGTATTAAAATCCATCTTGATGTTTATCTCATTTTTCATCATGCTTGGTATTGCACTCGTAATTCCTTCATTGAATGCAGAGCTTGGACTCATCATTCTCACTTTCGGATTCATTGTTGGAGATGTCCTATTTCCGGTATGGCTTTATCAAGGGTATGAGAAGATGTTCTATCTCTCAAGATTTCAGATAATCGCGAGAATCATACTTTTCATATTAACGATCTTACTCATCAAAAGTCCGAATGATTATTTGTATTATCCTATGATTTATTATGGATCACAAATACTCATGTCAATCTCAACATTGGCCTATGCTAGAAAATTACTCGGTGTGAAAATATCTCTTCCAACCGTGGATATATTGAAGCAGGAATTCGTACTTGCGCTTAAACCATTCTTTTCTTCCATTGCACAAGTGCTGTATACCCAACCAAGATTGTTTTATGTGTCACTCATTGCAACACCAATGATGACAGGTGCATTTGCCATCGCAGATAAGGCAGCCGGGGTTTTTCAATTGTTTCCGGCATGGCTTTTTATCATATCTGCATTACCCAGATTATCATACATGTTTGAACATGAACAGGATAAATGTCTGCATACACTGTCCATGTACCAAAAATGGACATTTGTGTATGCCATCATCATGACTCCAATTGCTTTGATAGCTGCTCCATGGATCATATACATTTTCTCGGGTCAATTTCATGAAGAAGCAACTTTCTTGTTCAGAATTCTGTGTTTTGAAACATTCATTCTGACGGCAAATATATTTCTGATACATTATTTCCCGATTTCCGGCAATTATGGCGTATTTGCCAAGATATATGGTTTGACCTGCATAGCCACTTTGTCTCTATTCGCTTTATTGATCCCAATCTATGGTGTATATGGACTATTGGCAGGAATCATAGCATCCTCAATAATCTTACTGATTCTAACTTTGTATTTTAGATCAAAAGAAAAACTTACTGTTTCCTTGCAATGATGGTTTCAACTTGTGAATTGATTAATTTTGAATGCATTAAATAGGAATGACAATTGAATAATGATTCTGTAAATATTGGCAGTAGAGATAGAACCATCATTCTGCGCATCATAGTTTTGGGCGTTTTGTCCATTTATGTTGGCAGATTGGCCTATTTACAGATCATACAAGGCAATGTGTATAGATTGAAAGCTGAAACACAAGCCATCAAACAAGTCACAGTCGATCCATTCAGAGGAAACATATTTGATCGAAATGGTGAAAGAATGGTGCATAATTCCCCATCATATTCCATTTCTATCACTCCCAATGAATTTGATGATTCGGCTATTCCCTATTTGTCAGCCATCCTTCAAATACCACAAGAAGAAATCAAGGCTTTTGTTGAAGAGTCAAAGAAAATCTCAAGAGTAAAACCCAATAAGATTTACAGAGATGCTGATATGTCAATCATATCTCTTATTGAAGAAAATCATGAGTTCTTACCGGGTGTTGATATTTCCGTGGAATCCAAACGCTTATACAGTATGGAAGGAAATATGTCGCATATTTTGGGATACTCTAGGGAGATCAATAGAAGACAGATTGAAACGATGGGCGATTACTATGCTGCAGGTGATATTGTAGGGTATGCAGGTCTTGAGAAAACGTATGAGAATTTCCTTCGTGGAACAAAAGGTGTTCAGTTTGTTGCAGTAAATTCCACAGGACAAAAAGTTTCAAGTTTTCTTGATGGTAAGAATGACATCAATGCTGAAGAGGGATTCGATCTACGATTGGGTATTGATAAATCTCTCCAAGAACTAGGCGAGAAATTACTGAAAGGAAAAAGAGGTGGTATTGTTGCTGTAGATCCAAATTCCGGTGAAATTCTTGCACTTGTCAGCATGCCTGATTATGATATTCGCGAATTCAGTGGGAGAACAAAAAGTAATCTATTCTCAAAATTGATTAAAGATGAAGGAAAACCACTTTTTAATAGAGCTACTCAGACAATTTATCCTCCAGGTTCCACCTGGAAGATGCTCATGGGAATTGCAGGATTGAATGAAGGTTTAATCACCCCAGAAAAAACCATTAATTGTCCGGGATATTATGAATTTGGTGGTCGTTCTTGGAAATGTCATGGCGCCCACGGTGCAACGAATCTCCAAAAAGCACTGCATGTATCGTGTAATGTGTTCTTCAATAAATTGGGACCGCAATTAGGCATTATCAATTTTGAGAAATATGGTCGAGCATTTGGATTCGGACAAAAAACATTTATTGATATTCCTGAAGATTCAAAGGGCAAATTGCCCGGCGAAAAGTTTTACAAAAAACAAAGACTATCACCCGGAGAGATTCGCGGTCGATTGGTGAATTTGGGTATCGGTCAAGGTGAAAT
>JBIKKD010000111.1:0-4998 GCA_044360565.1 Kapaibacterium sp. (SeqCode) | reverse complement strand
GCATATCTACTTGATGATCTGATCTTCTCAAAAATTGGAACTGATTATTGGTCGAATAAATCTGCTTTTTCATTCGGCGGGATGTATGCACTTCCTGCAATGAATATCGCAATCGAATATGCACGCGTGCAACCATATACTTATTCCCATTTCAATGTGCAGAATTCTATGTCAAGCGATGGAGCGAATATCACGGGTTCACTCAGACCCAATTCAGATGAGATATCACTCAGCGCTTCGCTCTTTCATGGACATCGCTATCCGATTCGCATATTGATTGCCTATCAAAGACATGGTAAAAATGAAATCGCCAATATCAATGGTCGAGATTCCATCATTGTGAATCATGGCGCAAACACATTGCAGGCGCGCAGACCTTGGGATTCTGAATATGCACCATTTCTTGGTGGAATATTGGAAGAAGCACTTCGCGCGCAAATCACTGCAGGTTTTGAAATCATTCGTGGTTTGAATGTGCAAGCACTCTATGCATTGCGTTCTCAAGCGGGGAATCTTACGCATTTCATGCAGGCCTCACTTCGTTTTGAAGATTTTTAGGCGCATCCATGAATATGCATTTCATATTTGCATTGATTGCAGTCTTCTTCATGGTATATCCATTTTCATTCTATCCCATGATGCTGAAGATATTGATGTATTTGCGTAAAAAATTACTGCATTCACTTGATACACCGCAGATCAAGCTTGAGGATTTACCAAGTATTGCAGTACTTATTTCAGCATATAATGAAGCGGAGTATATAGAAGACGCGATTCGAACAATCATCGATCAAAGATATCCGAAATATGAAATTCATATAGGAAGCGATGGTTCGACTGATGATACGGTTAAAAGAGTGGAAATACTCCAAAATGAAATACCTCATCTGCATGTTCATGATTTATCAAAACGCGGAAAAAATGCAGTGAATGAATATTTGGTTGCACATTCCACTTCTGAAATCATTGTGCATGTTGATGCGGATGTGCGACTGAAACCAGGAGCTTTACATTCCATGTGTTCTAGATTTCATGATGCGGAAGTTGGTGCCGTAATTGGAACTTCCATGGATGCGCCAATGGACAATGCACATCATGATCATGAGGAAGAGCATTCCGCTTATAGAAATATGGAGTTCAAGACACGATCCATGGAATCTGCTTTGGCTTCCACGGTTACGAGTCTCGGACATTTTTACGCGGTGCGCAGAATATATCGCAAAGCACTTCCGAATGAAAAAGTATGTGATGATTATATGCCTATTCTTCATGTATTGATGGAGAAAAAACGAGTCATTGCGGATCCTCATGCATTTGCCTATGAAGTGCGTGAAATGAAACCCGGAACCGAATTCAAGCAGGCCAAGCGCTTTGCTGCTTGTGGCATGGCAACAGTTTGGGAAGCAAAAAAACTACTGCTTCCACAATGTGGATTGATTGCATTATTCCTATGGTCTCGTAAAATGTTACGCTGGTTGATGCCTATCATCTACATGAAAGCAATGGCATTTGCATTCTTGGCTTGGATGGATGATTCAATTGGCGGACAGTATCTTTTCTATTTTTTGTCCGGAATCATACTGCTTTCCTTGCCGGGTTTTCTCGGAATACGCATAATGCCTATTCGACAAGCATGTATTTTTGTACGATTACAAATCAGTTTACTCGGTGCATGGTATCATGTATTGAGTAGCAATGCTTCTTCCTCATGGGAGAGAACATAATTCAATGAACACTGAGCTTCACATGTCTCCATATCGGCGCTTTCGAGATTTCGCCTCTAAATCCACACCTGGAATATTTCAGGTGATTGGAGACATTATCTCTATTGCATCTGCATTGCCTGTGTTTTTATTATTGGGATTTGTGACAGGACTCTATACAACGACACTTCCATTATCCGATGCAACAACTCTGCAAACACTTGTTTTGAGTGTAATGCCACTCTTGGTGACCTATTGGATTATCATCTTTTGGCTGGCAGGATTGTATAGGAATTGGTTTGTGAGATCGCCATTCACTGAAATGTTCACCGTTATAAGAGCCATTGGTTTTGGAAGTATTGTCATCTTCCTGGCCATATTGTTCACGAGCGCAAATTTCAGAGGATTTCGATTGAAGATTGTGCTCTATTCAGTCATTCTTACCATACTTGTGGTACTTGTGCGCGTTTTTGGCAGAATGCTGCAACGATTCTTGAGAAGAAAAGGCATCATCAAAGTCTCCACGATTTTCATGGGACATCCCGAAGCAATGCTTGAGATGTTCACAATCATGAAAGAAAATCCATCTTGGGGTTATAATGTTCAAGGAATTGTTTTAAAAAATGATGCTGATTTGAAAAAATGGACATCCATTGCTCATGGAGAAGCCTTACAAATACCAGTTCTTGGATTCGTGAATGACATTCACGAAATCGTGAAAAGAGATAGACCGGCAGATCTCGTAGTGATGATGGATGCTCTTGATCATAGATGGATGATTGAATTGGTAATGGAATGCAGAGAGCTTGGCATCGGGGTGAAGATACAACCAGATTTATATGAACTTTTTACCGGTCAGGCGAGATTACTCGCAATACATGGCATGCCATTGATTGACATTAATCCCGAACTCATGAAAACCTGGGAGAGATTCATCAAACGCGCGATCGATATCGCATTGAGCTCTTGTGTATTGATCATTGGTTTTCCATTTCTTCTCATCACTGCATTGATGGTTCGAATTGATTCTAAAGGACCCGTGATTTTCAAGCAAAGAAGAGTTGGAAAGAATGGCAAAGTATTCACGATGTATAAATTCAGATCGATGGTGATTGATGCCGAAGCGGGTGGACAAAAATGGGCAGTGGTGAATGATCCTCGCGTGACAAGAATCGGTAGATTTTTGCGTAAGTCTCATCTCGATGAAATGCCGCAATTTTGGAATGTGCTTAAAGGAGAAATGAGTCTTGTGGGACCGAGACCCGAGATGCCTTTCTTTGTTGATAAATTCAAAAAAGAATTACCCTATTATACACGCCGACTTGTCATTCGACCCGGCCTCACAGGTTGGAATCAGATACATTATCGGAATTATCAAGAGTCGATTGAGGAAATCACCAATCGTCTCAAACATGATTTTTACTATATTGAAAACATGTCTTTGCAACTCGATATCGAGATTATTATGCGCACAGCAATTCGCGTATTCAAAGGACATGGTCAGGCATAATGGACAACTTCATGAAAGCGATCGTCATCATACCGACTTATAATGAAATAGACAATATCGACAATATCCTCACTGCGGTTCTGGAAGCCGCAGATGTGCATGTGATGATTGTGGATGATAATTCTCCTGATGGCACAAGCAATCATGTGGAAGAGAGGATGAAAAGCGATTCTCGCATTCATCTTTTGAAGCGACCAGGCAAAATGGGTTTGGGTACCGCTTATTGTGAAGGTTTTGCAAAAGCACTCGGAATGGGATATGAAGTGATCATGGAAATGGATGCGGATTTTTCACATGATCCGAAAGACATTCCAAGATTCTTGAAAGAAATTGAAACGAATGATTTAATCATCGGCTCGCGTTATTCCAATGGCGTGAATGTCGTGAATTGGCCACTGCGCCGATTGATTCTCAGTTATAGCGCAAATCTGTATACGAGAATCATCACTGGCATGCCCGTAAAAGATGCAACGGGAGGATTCAAGTGTTTCCGTGCTTCAATGCTGAGCAAGATAGATCTCAATGATATTCATTCGAATGGATATGCATTTCAGATTGAAATGAATTATCGCTTATGGAAGGCAGGCGCACGCATCAAGGAAATTCCGATTGTCTTCGTGGATCGTAGATCAGGTGTTTCAAAGATGAGTAAGAATATCGTCTATGAAGCAGCTTTCTTGGTGTGGAAATTACAATTCATGTGGATCTTTGGCAGAATCAAAACAAAAGCTTAATAATTTGATTCATCACGCCATCGTAGAATTTTCCAATCCTCTTCAGTTGAATTTCTTTTCAATTGTAGATTCACCCTACCTTGAACACGCACGATGTCTTGCGGATTGAATGTAATCGTGAGATTGAATCCCCGTGCAATGTCCAATCGGATGCTATCCCCGGTTGATATCACGATATCATTCCAAATCAAATCCAGATTTTGTGCGGCATTGAATAAACCCGATGTCGTGAACATTTCTTGATCTCTTCCCCAAGTTCCATCCACACCGGTTTCATAATTGCGATAAATGAAGATGAAGTCTTTGTCGAGTAATCGACCATAAGCCAAAGTATCTTTATATAAATATGCACTTCTGAAATTTTGAAAAATACCATCAACCGTTTTTTGATCGGCAAATACATTTTCTCCGAGTGGAGTATCTGAAAGTTTCGGCGCAAATGGATTTGTGCATGAAGAAAACAGCATCATTCCAGAAATGATGAAGAACAAGAAAATATATGCTATTGATTGGCGGAACATGTATTGAAGCTATGCTGTTTATTCATGCGATTGCGATAAATTAGCAAGAATTCAGCTATTCATGCACATTGTCACTTCTTTATGATCAAGGCAGAACATTCACCTTTATGGAGAAAAATACTCACATGGTATTTTTCGCGCTCTTTGCGCAAGACATTTTACAGATGTCTTGTGAAGGGTGAAAAACATATGCGACCGTGGCATCTTGACAAGAAGCATGCTGATCCTGCCATTCCCTTGATTGTATATTGCTCTCATGGCGGTTGGTGGGATGCAGCTCTTGCAATTGCTATCACGAATGGTCGGCTTGCTGTTGAGTCCTATGGCATGATGGAAGAAAAGCAATTGAAGAAATATCGCTTTTTTTCCAAAGTTGGTATGTTTTCCGTTCATCGCAGCAATGCCAGATCGGCAATCAGATCTTTGAAATATGCTTCTGAATTGATCAAGGATTCACGCAAAGTACTCTGGATGTTCCCACAGGGTGAGCTGATTCATCAAGAGCTGAGACCCATTCAGGCATATACGGG
>JBIKKD010000110.1:0-5032 GCA_044360565.1 Kapaibacterium sp. (SeqCode) | reverse complement strand
AAGGAGAGCAAGTGCTCCACCAAATAATACAGCAAACATGTCGAGTGCCATTGCGCCGACCAGCACTTGATGGGAAAACACGAATTTCAGACCTGCAGTCAATTTATGTCCAAGACTTTCATTACTCGGTTTATGCTGCGGTCTCACATATCGAACGAATGTGAATGCTGTCAATGATAGAACAAGTAATACACAAACGGCGATATTTGCTGAAATCGGACCCATAAATCCATACATCAATCCTCCGATTGCAGGACCGGACACTGCAGCAAAATTGAAAAGATTCGCGGACCAAGTGGCAGCATTGTGATAAATTTCCTTGGGTACGATATCCGCCCATAATGCTTGTAAAGAAGGTCCCATAAAGCCTCTGGCCAAACCAACGGAAGCCAAAACAATATAATAGGGTAGGGTATGTATCCCGGAATTTGGATTCGCAAGATCACTCATGATACGAAGCAACAGTATTACCGAAGAAATCAAAAGCACAACAGCACCCATTACAAACACATGCTTGCGATTCTTGGTATCTGCCAATAAACCGGAGAACATTGATGTGGTTATATATGGAATTGCCTCTGCCAAACCACTCAATCCAAGAGCAAGCGGATCACCTGTTTTGATGTAAAGAAGCCAACCAATGGAAACTGCTTGAATCTGATAACCAAGCGTAAGAAAAAGTCTGCCTAGCAAAATGCGTCGAAAGGAGGGAATCCGCAGAGCGGCATAGGGGTCATTGCTGTGAATATTCATCCGGCAAAATTACGGATTTTGTCAGCAAGAGAAATTCTATTGATGCGAAACCTGAAAAGAAGAAAAAGATGCCTTTTTTTTTGAAAAAACATCAAAATGAGTAGATAATGAGTAGAATCTACGTCATCCCCACACGGTAAATTGTGAGCGTTGATGTTTTGAAAAAAACATCAACCCTATTATTTCTCTGTATCAGGGGATGATCTCTTGGCTGGATCATGATATGGGGAGGTAATATAGGATACAAAGGAGAATTCATGCATATCCCAGAGGATATCATGAATTCTCTTTTATTTATGCAATAATGGAATTCCAAAGTGCGATTCTTGCTTGCAATGCCTCAATGACAGCTTTATGTGCTTCTTCCTTTTTATTGTCTTCATCGCAAAGTAATTCCACCATTCTGATAGCCAAATGAGAATGATGATCGCCATCGACATCGATATGCCTTTGGACATAATACTTCAATCTTGGAGCGCTGAATGTTCCTTCTTTGTGCAAGGCATCAATAATGGAAAGAAACATTCCGGGGATGAGATCTTCTCTGCCATAAGTGAAAACACCTGCAATAGAATGAATTGCACCTGAATCAATGATGGAAAAGGTGTGATTCACAAAATGTTGAGCACCTTTCGGAGCATTTGATTCGATCAAGGCTTGATGAATCGGCATGCCACTTTGAATCAATGCCATGAATGATCGGATTGCGGAGAGATCGCAGTTAATTTCTTGCATGGCAAGTAGATACATTTCAAAGTGCGACATGATGACACCATCTTCATCAATGTCACTTTCTTCTCCAAGTACGATTTCATTAATTAATTGTCGAATCTCGGGGTCACCTTTTGGCATCCAAGGAAGGTCCACGCAGGTGAGATTTCTTTGCAAAGCTTTGAGGAGTGACATAAAATCCCAAACCGCAAAGACATGAGTTTCCATGAATCTCCGAAGATCATCACCGGTTTTCATGGATGTGTAGAGATCATGATTGATGAGTTGTTCTCTCAAAGATTCAATATCAGGGTGATTCATATGAAAAGAAGGTATATTGAACAATAGGACCAGCCCAAACGATCATGCCATTCAATAAGTTTCAAGTTATTTGTCAAACTGACAAATATCATTGATTGCCAATCATAGCTTCAATAACTTGAAAGTATTCATTCCATTTATTCAGGTGAACACATGAACAATCGATTATTTTTTAAACCCACTGTGAAAGTGGCTTCAATACTATTGTTGCTATTATTTATCATCGTTTCTTGCAGTGATAATGCTGTTGGACCAAATGACATCGGTGGTGATGTTGTTCTGGAGTTAACGGAGCCGGGTAATGATTTCCCAATTTCACTCCGTGTTGGTGATTCATATGATCCACGATTTGATAGTTTTAAGGATTCAACATTCGTCTTGTCAAGGGATAATGGAATCGTCACATTCCGTGGTCGATATACATTTGATAGTGCATTTGTGAGAGCTATTGATACGATTCTGGGTTTGCATACTATTCCTGATCCCATCAAAAGAGTGGCGATTGACACATATCTCAGTCGTTATGGTGCAGTTCTGGATACAACAGACATGAACAATATCAAGCTCACCGTTGATTTCAAGGCCAAAATCACTTCCGATGGAATTGCTGAGTTTTTCTCAAGCAAAGGTGATGTGAACAGACCTCGAACAGTCTTCAAATATGCTTGGAATATTGGTGATTCATATTCATTCAAAGATGATTATGGAATTGAAAAAACAAGGAAGGTGATTGCAAAATCCACAACAGATGATTTCCCTGTGGCTTTCTGGAATATCAAAGTCATTCAAGTGGAAGAAACGATTGTGGATGATCCGCTGATTTCATCAGTCAAATATATTGGTAATCATAAATTCGGATTGGTTGGATTCAATGTGGTTTCCAAAAACAGTAAAACCATGAAATTGAGTGTATTACCGCCCAATTTGAGATAATATTCCACAATCAACCCTTATTTGCGGTTCCTCAATTTCCATATTGAAGAACCGCTTTTTTTTATTGAAAAATTATCTCTCCCAATCCATAAAAATGGCATGAAAACGGATAAGTAATTAGTACTTAATCTCACATCCTTTCTGCTGAACAATATCCATGAAAGATTTACTCAGTCATATTCAAATGGTCCCTATAAGCCAACTGGCTTCGAAAGCATATCGAAGATTGGCCAAAGAGGGTGGTGCATGGTTTGAAGCCTTGAAAGATAAAAGAGTATGTACTTTTGCCAGAGCGGAATATCATGATGAACAATCGCCAATCGTTGGGATTCCCGGTGGTGATGCCATGTATGCTCATGCATTGTCCATAAAGGCATTGGCTGACAATCATGTGCAATCACTGTTTACAATTCTTGACAGTGGTTGGGTGAATATGTCCATAAAAAGACATGATCATCATGTTCGATTAAAGGAATCTGTTACATCTTCCAATTATCCTGAATCTGCACGAATTCTAGATATATTACTTAATTCACCTTATGGACTCAAGAGGGGAGCTGAACTTTTGCATTATTTCCCAATAGATTGGCAATTGGATTGTAAATCCGGATATCATTGGGATGCACTCAAGCATTATAGTGAAATTCAATATGGATTGGTTCAGGGCTCAGATATCAAAGTTCCTTGGGAATTGGGAAGATTCACGCATGCTCCAAATCTTGCTTGTGCCGCAATACTTACCGATCAAGAGGAATCTCCAATTCGAAGCAAGGAATTTTATGCGCATGTTTTTCGTACGCAGGTTCTTGATTTCATTGCATTCAATCCGCCCCGATTCGGCGTACAATGGAAAAGTCCGATGGAATGTGGCTTGCGCATACTCAATATGCTCATTGCTTATGATATGTTCAGATCGATTGGGATTGAATGGGACAGAGAATTCTCAAGCATTTTCAGAAGATCTTTGCATGAGCATGTCATGCATATCATGGAGCATCCCGAATGGTCGCCGACCAGCAGAGGAAATCATTATCTGGCAAATCTTGTCGGAATAGTGATTGGTTTGAAGGGCTTGCCATTAACAGATGAATATGCGGGAATATTGCGCTTCGCATTGGCTGAAACGGTTGCTGAAGCAAAGCAACAATTCTTACAGGATGGACTGAATTTTGAAGCATCAATGCCATATCATGGTTTGTCATCTGAATTGATTTCCATCATTCTTGGAATTTATGCTTCATTCAGCAATGAAGAAAGAGTGAAGATTTGCACCAGTCCCGTGCATTTTCGCTCACTTTCTGCTACCATTCAGCCCGCCACTCCATCTGAGTATACAAAAGCCCTTTCGGAATTGAAATCAATCATCAGAAAATCATATGATGCACTCATTCTGCTTGCAATGGATGGAATTCATCTTCCAAATATTGGAGACAATGATAGTGGCTTCACTTTTCGAATGACGCCTTCGGGTAATTGGGTTGATGCTCGCGAAGCACAATTTCAGTATCAGAATTTGAATCCTGAATTTGAATTGCCTGATGTGAAGAGTATATTCCCTCGCAATAAAACCGATGAAGCTTTTGAATGGATTGCGGATACTTTGGATTGCAGGCCTGCACTTGGGATTATTGCTGGAGCACTTCAGATTTCAATTCCCGAAATGCTTGAACAGGTTGGCTCCATTGAATATCAATTGATTTCTTCCATCATTGAACCTGAATACAAAATGTCGGGAGCTCCGAATATGCCATTGCCATTTGGAGATGCATATCCGCATTTGCATTCATATCCGGCATTTGGACTGTGGAGCATCAAGCATGAAAAATATGGAGCAATCATGAGAGCAGGTTCAATCGGACAAAAAGGGAAGGGAGGCCATGCACATAATGATCAACTGTCTTTTCTTTTATCGATTGAAGGTGAGGAATTTTTCGGAGATCCCGGTACTTTTTGGTATACCCCATCACCACTCATGCGCAATATCGGAAGATCGGTCACGATGCATTCCACAATGATCATTCCGGGAAAAGAACAAAACACTTGGATTGAAGGTCCTGGAGATTTACTCTTTTGGATGAAACCTGATCAAGCAAATGCAGATGGAATGTTCAATGACAAAACATGGAAAGGCGTACATCATGCTTATGGTGAGCCACATATGCGAACATTGATTTTCTCAGAAAAGAGTATCAAAGGACATGATCATTGCGCAATCGAAATGCGAAAAATCGTACAATTTCACTGTGTTCCGGGCATACAAGTGCATCAGGAAAAGTCTGGAACAGTACATTTGAAGAGTCCACTGGGTAAGACC
>JBIKKD010000109.1:0-5092 GCA_044360565.1 Kapaibacterium sp. (SeqCode) | reverse complement strand
GAAGAATGGTTTGAGAGAATACAAGACCATAAGTCTTTTCGATATTACTTTTCATAGTTTCCGGATATACCAATAACTTATCAATCAAATTGATGGATAATTCCAGCATATAATCCAATGTGATCGTAGAGTCAGGACATATCACGCGTTCTACACTACTATGAGAAATATCTCTTTCATGCCACAAAGCATTGTTCTCCATGGCAGCCATGGCATTTCCACGCAGCAATCTTGCAAGGCCACAAATACGCTCTGAAACGATTGGATTACGCTTATGTGGCATTGCGGAACTTCCCTTTTGACCTTTCGAGAAAAACTCTTCCGCTTCCAATACCTCAGATCTTTGCAGATGTCTGATTTCAGTAGCAATTTTTTCAAGGGATGAACCAATGATTGCTATGACAGAAAGAAATTCAGCATGACGATCTCTTTGTACGACTTGCGTGGAAACCGGAGCAAATGACAAACCGAGTTTCTTGCATACATATTCTTCCACATATGGGGAAAGATGTTCGAATGTTCCAACAGCACCTGATATCTTCCCTGTTGCAGCATGTTTTATGGCTTGTTCAAGACGAATAATATTACGCTTCGACTCTTCATACCACAGTGCACATTTCAAACCAAATGTCGTGGGCTCTGCATGAATTCCATGTGTTCTACCTACGCAAACTGCATACTTAAATTCATTTGCTTTAGCTGCAAGCACATCCTTCAAGCGATGAAGAGATGAGAGCAAAGATTCACCCGATTGTTTCATTTGAACTGCAAGACATGTATCGAGTACATCACTTGAGGTCATTCCCATGTGAATGAATCTGGAACTTGGTCCAACATACTCAGCAACATTCGTCAAGAAGGCTATCACATCATGCTTTGTGGTCATCTCAATTTCAAGGACTTTATCAACGTCAAACTGTGCCTTTTCACGGATGATGCGAACATCTTCCGCGGGAATCAATCCTAATTCTGATTGAGCTTCGCATGCAAGAATTTCAATTTCAAGCCAGATTGCATACTTGTTTTGATCTTCCCAGATATTGCCCATTTCGGGTCTTGTATAACGACTAATCATGATAATGCTTGATGTTGTTTCAAAATAGTGAGTGCTTGTTGATATTTGGATGTGATTGCATCAATAACATGCTCAGGTAAATGAGGAGCAGGTGCTTGTTTATTCCAATCAAGAGTTTCCAGATAATCTCTTAATACTTGTTTGTCAAAATTTTCTTGTACTTGTCCCAGCGCATATGAATCCTTCAACCAATATCTCGATGAATCAGGTGTTAGCGCTTCGTCGATAAGTATAAGCGTACCATTTTCATCCACACCAAACTCGAATTTGGTGTCTGCAAGAATTATACCTCGTTTCAAAGCATATTCATGAGCAAATGCATAAAGCTCAAGTGAATATTGTTTTGCTTCAAGTGCACGATCTCCGCATAATGCCATTGCCTGTTCAAGAGTGATATTTTCATCATGTCCTTCTTCAGCTTTGGTTGCGGGAGTAAAAATTGGTGAATTCAATTGTTCGGATTGATGCAAACCATCCGGTAGCTCAATTCCACATACAATTCCTGTAGATGTATATTCCTTCCAGCCTGAACCAGCCAAATAACCTCTAATCACGCATTCTATAGGCAATGGAGAAGTTTTCTTGACAAGCATTGAGCGTCCTTCCAATTGATTGGCAAATGGTTTGCAAATCTCAGGATAGTCTGCGGGATTGGAACTGATCACATGATTTGGGATGATATGTTTTGTCAACTCAAACCAAAAAAGCGATAATTCCGTGAGTATTCTCCCTTTTCCAGGAATTGGATCTTCCATTATGACATCGAAAGCAGAAATGCGATCTGTGGCTACGATGAGGAGAGTTTCGCCAAGATCATAGACATCGCGAACTTTTCCTCTACGGAATATGGGTAAACCCGGAAAATCAGTGAATCTAATTGCTTGTTCCATGGTGCTTTTGAAAGGAATTTTGTGGGTTTTGATATTCAAATTTACTAAAAATGACCGGGCATTACCGCTTAGAGTTTTCAACATTACAACTATGTGGTTTCTCTATTGATTTTGTATCTTTGCATATCATTTTTTGGAGTACACTATGTCAGCCACAAAATCAAAACGCCAAATCGGGAAACAAAAGCAACAATCAGTTTCCTCTGCTTCATGGAATTTCCCTCTTGATTCACATAATTATAAAATAATCGGCATTGGTGCCGTTGTCATTGCAATAGCTTATGGCTTGATGTCTACAGCAATTTCGGATGATCCAACACAATGGAATAATCCTTTGGCTGTGACCATAGCTCCTGTACTTCTTGCAATTGGTTATTGCGTCATCATACCTTATGGTTTGCTGGCTCGCAAGAAAGAAACCGCAGAGATTTCATCAGAATCTTGAAATAATACATGAATGAGGGGCAAAGAAAAACAACTGAAGAAACCATTGATGCAATGGCAGACTCCATAAAACCCGGTCAAGAAGAGCAGGTCTTAAGGGATATTCCACTAAAAATGGAAAAATTGGAGCATTCAAAAAGCAATACAATCAGGGAATTGTTACATAATATTCGTATCGCATTCTCAATGCTTAGAGATTCCGACTATTCGCTTTCATGGAAAACTAAAACACTCTTATTAGCAGGTTTGATTTATTTCCTTCTACCCACTGATTTAACACCCGATTTTATACCCTTGATTGGCTATATCGATGATGCCGCTGTCATGACTGCAATCTTCAAAAGGATTGCTCATGAAGTGAAGAACTATAAGTTGATGCGTAAAATCTGAGACTCCTCACCGGGAGTAATTCTGGTTGCTCTTAGTAAGCCAATGATCCATTGCTTTAAGTCATCCACAATTGATTGATGTTTCCCAATATCGGTCATAGACGGAAGATGTTCGGAAAAGTATCGATGATACAATGACATTTCAATAATGGTTGATGCCAGAGCTTTTGGAAAGTGGTAATCAGGACTATATTCGGATAATAATTCGGCTATATGGGAAGTAGTCGATTTCAATGTGCGAAATGCACCATGATTATTATCGGTATCAACATGTTTAGTCATAAATGTTTTTACAGATTCACCAATCACAACCGCATAAATCACTTCACCTGGTATTTTGACATTCCCAAAAGGAATATCCGGCGAAGAACATAGCAAATCCAATATAGAATAGATTTTCTCCTCATGTCCATTTTTAGAGTGTATGATTTTTTCGCAATATTGATCAATCATTCCCCAATACATTGCCATGATAAACAAGAGGAATTTATGTTTATTCTCAAAATATCTATAGATCGATGCTTCTGGTGAACCAATCGCTTTACCTAGTTTTTTGAAATTCATTTCTTCAAATCCCAGCTCTGCGATCATATAAATACCGTTCTTGACAATGCTTCTTCCCAATTCGGTTTGTCTTGGGTCTTTGAGAGCAAAGTGAATGATGGATTCAAAAACAGTTTCAAGATTGGACATAAATTCAATAACCGGCAATTGACCAAAGATAATAGGCTATTGCCTTTCTAAAATTCATTCTGGAATCAATCTCGCGGGAAGCTGATTCTACCGTAAATCTCTCACGAAAATTGACCGTAAACAAAGTAGCTTCGCCTCGATCATACAATTCTCTTTCTGCGCTCTCCATTTGTCTTGCAGCAGACAATTCATCTCTTGCTGCAAGTGATTGTTCATAGGTTGCTATCAGTTCTGAAGCTGCATCATCAACCGATGCTGAAATCTCTCTTTGAAGTGAATTTCTCTTGAAGGATAGCGATTGCTGTTTGATTTCAGCCAATGCAGTTTGACCTCGAGCATCTCTAAACAATAATGGCAAATCGGCTTGTATACCAACCTTATAATCAGGAATTGATCCATCAATGGTTTGCACCGTTGAATATGGAAGTATCTTCAATGATATATCCGGCTTTTGAAGTTCTCTGGCGAATCGAGTATCCACTTCAGCTTGATTCTGTTCCGCTGAATTGATGATGAGTTCAGGTCTTTTCTGCAATGCCAATTCTTTGTCTCTTCGATATGTTGCAGTATCCAATGGAAATACTTCCATGGGATTGAACGGGGCAATTCCTTGCGGAATGGAAGCAGGTGTTCCATCATTATTCCAGAGAAATACGGAGAGAGCGATTCCCGCTTTCTCATATTCCCTTCTTGCTTTAAAAAAAGCTCCTCGTCTTCTTTGAATTTCTTGTGACATTTCGATGCTATCTATGCGAGCTCTTTCACCGCTATTTAATTCCTCAGTGATACCTCGCAATCTGAATTCTGCGATTGCAAGAAGATCTTGTGCAATTCTCAATTTTGCCAAAGAACCAGACCAATCCCAATACTTTTCAGATGCTTTTAAAAAAAGCTCATTACGAATTTCAAGTATTTCAGCTTCAGCAATTGTTGGATTTTGTTCTGCTTTTTGAATCGATGCACGATTTTTATCAATGAGAATATTTCTCCATAATGGAAGCATGATGCCAAATGACATTTCACCCGAAATCTGCGTATTCAGATCCTCATCAAATAAACCAAGATTGCGTCTCCAGCCGGCAATGAATTTTGGACCCCAGTAAATGGGGATTTCCATTGTTGCTGAAGATGTCTGTGATTTATAGGACTCCTTTTCATTCTTGCCACCGATTTCCGCGGAGAATTGAGGGTCTAGCCCGGACCAAGCACGCATGATTTGAGCTTCAGCCCTATTTCTTCCAAGTTTGATTTCCATAAGCTTTGGATGATTTGCATTAACTATTGCCAATACTTCTTCCAAAGACAAAGTGTCGATCGTATTGATATCAACATTTTGTCCCAATGCTCTTTGATTCAAACCAAATGTGCAAAATGCAAGGATGATTACAATGATGGACTTCATTCTTTCTCCGCATCAGCATTTTTCACTTCTTTTGGATATGTGGCATTCGATGGTTTTTTCACGGTTGGAGGAAATCCATTCAATTGACGCCAGATTTCCCAACCAAGTGAAACCACATTCAATTGCATCCAACCGGAGGCTTGAGTACCAGGTCTAAGATAACTTGATGATGGCCATGGCTCATCATTTGGATCAGGTT
>JBIKKD010000272.1:0-5133 GCA_044360565.1 Kapaibacterium sp. (SeqCode) | reverse complement strand
TGAATCAGGTATCATCAAATTGAAGATTGCTGATACAACAATCATCAAGATTGACAAGGTTGCAATTTCTCAGGTAAATACTCAATAATCCATGAAAAACACTTTTGATTCCATAGAGCAAGCAATCAAAGATTTGAAAGCAGGCAAAGTTGTTGTCGTGCTTGATGATGAAGATCGTGAAAATGAAGGCGATGTTATTTGTGCCGCAGAGTTTTGTACTCCGGAGCTCGTCAATTTCATGGCATCTCAGGCAAAAGGATTGATCTGTGTGGCTATGCCTCCTGAAAAAGCACTTGCATTGGATCTTGCTCCAATGGTTCCGGATAATACTGCATTGCATGGTACAAAATTCACAGTCTCTATTGACTATCTGCATGGTACCAGCTCAGGAATTTCTGCAAGTGATCGATCGGCTACAATCAAAGCATTGGTACAAGATGATATCAAGCCGGAAGATTTTGGAAGACCGGGACATATATTCCCATTGATAGCAGTCGAAGAGGGTGTACTCAGGAGAGCCGGTCATACTGAAGCAGTAGTCGATCTTATGAAACTCGGAAATCTCCAGTCAGTTGGTGTTCTATGTGAGATTCTTGCCGAAGACGGTACGATGATGCGAACTCCTCAATTGATGGAATTTTCAGAAAAAAATGGACTTTCAATCATTACGGTGAAAGACCTCATTAGATATCGATTGAACAAAGAACAATTAGTCGAGCCGGTGGCTGAAGCACAATTGCCAACTGAATTTGGGAATTTTACTCTTAAGGTTTTTGCCAATACCGTTGATGGAAAAGAACATGTGGCACTTGTCAAAGGGACTTGGAATGAGGATGAACCTGTCTTGGTTCGTGTTCATAGTGAATGTCTGACAGGTGATATTTTTCACTCACTTCGTTGCGACTGCGGTCCGCAATTGACTGCCGCTCTTTCAATGATTGAACAAGCAGAGAAAGGCGTATTGCTGTATATGCGACAAGAGGGAAGAGGAATCGGACTTGTCAATAAAGTGAAAGCATATTCTTTGCAAGAAAAAGGACTTGATACTGTTGAGGCAAATGTTCAATTGGGCTTTCAGCCGGATCCTCGAGATTATGGCATCGGTGCACAGATACTTGCTTCGCTTGGTATCAGAAAGATGCGCTTGATGACGAATAATCCCACAAAAAGAGTCGGACTTGAAAGTTATGGACTTGAAGTGATTGAGCGTGTTCCCATAGAAATGCAACCTAATCCTGTGAATCGGGATTATTTGGAGACCAAAAAGGTGAAAATGGGTCATTTATTGACACATCTTTGATGTTTTGCCATCTCCCATAAATTCGATACTTTTGCTGCGTACTGAAATTGTACGCCTCGAGACAAAGTCGTTATGAAGATAACGGCTTTGTCTTTTTTTGCTATAATATACTCTCTTTGGAGAAATCCATGTCATCCGGTCCAGTATACATGACCCGCGAAGGTGTTGCGAAAATTGAAGATGAAATAAAGCAACTCAAGGGAAAGGGAAGAAAGGAAATTGCCGAGAAGATTGCTTATGCACGCTCACATGGTGATTTGTCTGAGAATGCCGATTATGATGCCGCAAAGCATGAGCAGGAATTGCTTGAGATGCGCATATCAAGATTGGAATCCACTCTGATAAAAGTACAGGTCATTGATCCGAAGGACCTTCCGGATGATAAAATTTATATTCTTTCCAAAGTGAAACTCAAAAACAATAATACCGGTAAAACGGTGGAATATACATTGGTAAGCGCCGAAGAAGCTGATTTTCAAGCTAATAAATTGGCTGTTTCTTCTCCTTTGGGTAAGGCTTTGCTCGGAAAGACAATCGGCGATACCGTCATAACAAAAGTCCCTGCCGGTGATATCGTATATGAAATTCTTGAGATTGGAAAAATTGACTGAGTTAAACCTTATGTTCTGAAGCATTGTCTAATTCCCGTGATTTCGCATGGGAATTTTTTTTTGTCGGAGATTGAGTGAAGCCTGAACAAGACATATTACATCTACTTGAAAAAGGTAAATCTCATGAGGCTATGTCCATTATGATGTCGAATTATAAACGATTCGTACATTCAACGGCAATGCGCTATCTGAAAGATGATGATGATGCAAAAGATTTAACTCAAGATGTTTTTATTAAAGCATATAAATCCCTTGATTATTTTCGAGGTGATTCCAAGATTCAGACTTGGCTCTATGCAATAACGAGAAATCTATGTTTGAATGAACTCGACAAAAAGAAAAGAAAAGGGAATATTGTTCAGATGGATACTCTGGAAATATCTTCAGATGACCGATCAGATAGACTTTTGAATGAATCTGAGTTTTCTCATTTCTTTAAACAATGCATGTCAATTTTACCTGAAAAACAGAGAGAGACATTCATACTTCGACACGTAGAAGAATTGACTTATGAAGAAATATCTGAAATGCTGGGTACAAGCATTGGTGGACTTAAAGCAAACTATTTTCAAGCAGTGCAAAAATTATCTCAATATCTTTCTTCCAAAAAAGAAGGGAATATACAATGAATAATCATGAATATGTCGAACATTTGTTACCCGATTATATCAATGGGACATTATCTGAGGCCGACATGCATATTGTTGAAAAAGCCTTGGCTTCTTCACATGACTTGCAACATAAACATGATGAATATGTACAAGTTTTTACTGCATTGAAGAAAGAAGATATCATTCAGTTGATGAATGATGAGGTTGAATCCGTGGATCTGACCCTTCCTTTCAAAGCAAAGAGGAACATGTTCATGCCAAAGATTATGATCGGAACCACAACTTCAATAGCAGCTTGTTTATTGCTTTGGATTGGTATAAATGAGCAAACTCCTATCAATGTTCAAAAGGGTGATGTCATGAAAATACCAACTATTGAATTGGCTGAGACAATTGATGAGTATACTCCTTTGGAACTACAATCTGAGGATGTGGAAGAAGTGATATTGGATGAAATCCTTACAGTATATGTAAGTGATATCGAATCAGGAAAAGAGATCAATCCATTACTCGAAAAAGAAATCACAAATTATCTTTTGCAGGAGAATGTAGATGAAGAAGTATTATAAACTTATTGGCATACTTTCGCTTTTCATGTTCTTCAGTATTACTATGCTTTATGGACAAAATCCAGAAAAAATGCGCGAGAGATTAAAGGCTTACAAAAAGATCATGCTGATGGAAAAACTCAATATGAATGAGGAACAATCCATCAAGTTTTTTTCTCGTTATGCTGAGCATGAAGAATTCATAAAAAAAGCCAAAATTGAATTGGATCAAGCTGTGGATATGCTTGAGCAAGGAGTGGTTTTAGGGAAGGCAGAAAATGATAAAGCAATCCAGTTGGTCTTTGAGAAAGACATTGCATTGAAAAAAGTCATCATTGAAAGAATCAAAGCAATGAAGAATGTACTCAGTGAGAAGCAATATGGGAAATATGTAGTCATCGAATATAAACTACTCGATGATGTCAAAAAAGCTATCAAGAATAGAAGAAAGTAATACCTTTATATAAATGAAAAATGCTCGAAAAGCATTGAGAATGTGATTCTCTTTTCTTTTCGAGCATTTTCTATTTCTAGTATCTTCTTCTTGGTGGCTTCATGCCTGATGATGAGTCGGATTTACCTTTATATTTCTTTTTATCTTTTGAATCAAAAGAAGGTTTTCCTCCGAACTTCCTGTCTCTACTTCCACCTCTTTCCGAAAAGGAATCACCATCGCGTTTTTTGTAACCACCGGAATCACCATCGCGCTTTTTGTATCCACCGGAATCGCCATCGCGTTTTCTGAATCCACCGGAATCGCCATCGCGTTTTCTGAATCCACCGGAATCGCCATCGCGTTTTTTGTAACCACCGGAATCGCCATCACGCTTTTTGTAACCGCCTGAATCACCATCGCGTTTTTTGTAACCACCGGAATCGCCATCTCGTTTTCTGTAACCGCCGGAATCACCTTCGCGTTTTCTGAATCCATTCGAATCACCATCACGCTTTCTGAATCCGCCGGAATCACCTTCGCGTTTTCTGAATCCACCGGAATCGCCATCGCGTTTTTGGTATCCGCCTGAATCACCATCGCGTTTTTGGTATCCGCCTGAATCACCATCGCGTTTTGTGAATCCACCGGAATCACCATCGCGTTTTGTGAATCCACCGGAATCGCTATCGCGTTTTCTATAACCACCGGAATCACCATCGCGTTTTCTGAATCCACCGGAATCGCCATCGCGTTTTCTGAATCCACCGGAATCTCCATCGCGTTTTCTATAGCCACCGGAATCTCCATCGCGTTTTCTGAATCCACCGGAATCACCATCGCGTTTTCTGAATCCACCGGAATCTCCATCGCGTTTTCTATAACCGCCGGAATCGCCTTCGCGTTTTCTATAGCCGCCGGAATCGCCTTCGCGTTTTCTGAATCCACCGGAATCGCCTTCGCGTTTTCTATAGCCGCCGGAATCGCCTTCGCGTTTTCTGAATCCACCGGAATCTCCATCGCGTTTTCTGTAGCCGCCGGAATCACCTTCACGTTTTCTGTAGCCGCCGGAATCACCTTCGCGTTTTCTGTAGCCGCCGGAATCGCCTTCGCGTTTTTTAAAATCGCCCGATTCTTCATCACTATTGATATGGCTATCTGACTCTTCTTCGTGGTTATCAATATCTTGCTTTATTGGCAATGAATCTTCATCAGCTTCAAAAAGCTCATCATGAGTTTCTTCTGAAACTTTCAACTTTTTAGAATCGCTGATAGCAATGCGTTCTTTTTTCTTTTCGAAATTTGACAATACGCTAAGAAGTGTTCTTCCGGGATGACCCTCAAACACAATCACGAATTCACCCTTGAATGGAGTATCGGTGAATACTTGATGAAGTTCAGAAAATGTACCATAATGATGATGTTCAAAAGACATTGTCAGATTACATCCGATATAAGCTTTACGATCGGGCATCACTTTTGCAGCTGCTTCAAGGATTTGTTTTAGTCGATAGGGAGTTTCAAGAAGAACAGTAGTTCTTGGTTCCAATGCAAGTGCTTGCATTTCCATTAATCTGTCTTCTGTTGTTCTGCTTAAGAAACCTGCGCAGGTAAATACATCAGATTTAAA
>JBIKKD010000108.1:0-5153 GCA_044360565.1 Kapaibacterium sp. (SeqCode) | reverse complement strand
TGCTTTTTGCCCACAGGTACTTCCAAGACTCTATCTTTTATACAGTCTCAGCAACAGAAATATGTTAAGATATCTGAGCTTAGTAAGCAATTGCTCATTGGTACTGTATACAATCCTGCAAAGCAAACATTGTCATTTAAAAAGGGGAATCTTACATTTGCCCCTCAATCAACATTGTTGAACTTCACTCTGAAAGATGGATCTGAATATTCAACAAAAATGAAATATGCTGTCATTAAACAACTTTCTGAACATTATGTACCATTCGATGATTTTGTGACTGCTTTACATTCTTTGGGACTGAATTCAATTGAAAAAAGGGGTGAGAATCTTTATCAAATCGGTAAAGGCGTCAATCCACTGCTTGCTTCAACATTTGCAATTCCGGATGAAATGCTTGATGAACAGAGTATTGAAGAATCTGTTGATATCTCCGGAATTGAAGAGATTAAAGAAGAAGACCTGATTGTTTCATCCGGTAATGCAGATAATCAACAAGCAGTAAAAAAACAGAATGAGAAAAGAATAATACCCAAAGAAAAAATCCTCCAAGCAATTGTAGAATCTGCTGATGCATCAAATACTGAAAAATGTACAATCACCGGAATATCTCTTGAAGCAAACGTTGATAGATATACAATTGGATTTTCATCGAATATAGGCTTGGAGAAGTATCAAAAACCTGAAATCAGAGGAAGGGAAGTCATTATTCGTTTTCCGGATACTGAAGATGGTACCAAATCTCTCCAGAAACTCATGACATTCCCAAGTATTAAATCATTTGGAAAAGAACAAATTCGAAATTACTTGCTCTATACTGTACGGTTTTCTCAGGATATTGAAAAAGCAGAGATAAAGAAAATCAGTTCTAGATCCGTACAAGTAACAATAACATTAAAACCTGTAGAGAAGATTGAGTCAGCCCCAAAAGTAAAGGGAGTCTGGGATTTGGATGTAATTGTATTAGATCCCGGGCATGGCGGTGAAGATGCAGGAGCAATAAGCATTAATGGTCATAGAGAAAAAGACATCGCATTGTCAATAGCAAAAAGAGCAAAGGAATTATTAAAGAAAGAGCTTCCAAATACAAAAGTTGTCATGACCAGAGATGATGATACCTTTGTGGAATTATATCGCAGAGGACAAATTGCAAATAAGAATAAAGGGAAATTATTCATCAGTATACATTGCAATTCTATGCCAACTAAACCCCATCCTGCAAATGGATGTGAGTCATACATATTAAGGCCCGGTAGAAATTCAGAAGCAGTTCGTGTGGCAGAGAAAGAAAATGCCGCCATCAGACTTGAAAAAGAGCAAGTAAATTATGATGATATGAGTGAAGAAAAACTTATCATATCAACTATGGCTCAATCGGCTTTTGTCAAGTTCAGTGAGAAATATGCCGCCATGCTACAAAAGGAAGTTGCCGGAAAAACCGGACTCTTTAATCGTGGTGTGAATCAAGCAGGATTTCTGGTTTTGGTTGGAGCTTCTATGCCTAATGTATTGTTCGAAACCGGATTCTTATCAAATGTCAATGACGAAAAAGTATTAGCTTCAGAAAAGGGTCAACAGTTGATGGCTGAAGGGATAGTGAAAGCCATCAAACGCTATGCAAATGAATATGCCAAAAACAATTAAGTTATCAATCCAACACTTTCTGAATATGTCCGAGTAAATCTTTTACTTGCTCTTTGGTGCATACATATTTGACCCCATGTGTTTTGGCTTTGTGAATTCCCTCATGATCATGCTTTATGTCAGTATATGCTATGATATTAATTGCTTGAGCTTCCTTTGAATTTCTAATATTATTAAAAAAAGAAAAAGCATCAAATGATTCAGCATGCATATTGACAATCACAAACACTGGAAACTCTTTTTGAAGAAAGAAATCTATATCAGGCGGAGTGAGTGAAAAACCAAATTCTTGATCATGGAAAAAGTTTGTAAACTCATATTGTTCCATGATATTATCAGTAAGTATATGCCAATAAGCTTTCATGTTAATGTTCAATTTCGAAGAAATTCATGAGATCTTCCACTTGTTCCAATTCCCAAGCCAACTGTTCACGTTTATAGCAGTGATATAAATTTCGCAACATTCTAAATAGCATGTCCTCTGAATCTACAGGAGCAAGCATAGTATCAGAATAGGGAATTCCGGCTTTGATCAAAAAATTCAAACAATCTTCTTTTGATAATGATAAGCCATAATTGTAGACATCAATATAAGTATCCAAATCTCGAGATTTGACGAGGAAATGTAATGGCATTCCAATTCCTTCAAGTGCTATTCCGGACTTATTTCCAAGAATGATATACAGCAATGACAATGCAAGTGGAATACCAACTCTTTTTTCCGTCACACTGTGAAAAAAACAATGTTCAGGTAAATAATAATGTGAAGTAGGAGGACGATAAGTGAATTGATCAAAGAAGACAGAATTCAAAGAATTGATCTTCTGCTGTTCATTCTTTGCATCTGTTCTTTCCATGTGATCTTTTACTTCATCCGACATTGCATTGAGATGTGCTTCAATGATCCATGCATTTGATTCCGGATATCCAAAATGAGAAAGTAGATCAAAAAGTGTGAATAGGTCCGGAGAGACTTGTCTATTTCGACAAGACAACACATAATCTTTAACCTCATTCAAGCCTTCTTCTTTCAATTGGTTCAATACATTTTTGAGAGTTGAAATAGCTTGTTCGGAACTTTGATTCTGAATTTCATTTCTTATGATTGGTACGATAGAAGTACCAAATGAAGATAGATATTGTTCAATGTGACTTGAAATGTCTTCATCGGTATCATCTAATAATGATAGGGCCGGTGAGATTTTCTGTGCTAATTCTTGCTCTCGATCAAGTATTGTAAATTGCTTACTCATAGGCTTATAAACGGAATTGTTCCTGAAATGCCTTTGTCAATACATCAAATGCTTCTTTGGGTGAATTGACATAAGTGATTGTATCCATATCCTCTGCAGAAATCATACCTGTTTCAACCAAATAATCGAAATTGATTACTTTTTTCCAAAATTTCTCTCCATAAATGAGTATTGGCATCTTTTTATGAATCTTTTTGGTCTGAACCAAAGTGAGAATTTCCATTAATTCATCCAATGTTCCGAAACCACCCGGGAAGATGACGAGGGCTTTTGCCATGAAAGCAAACCAATATTTTCTAAGAAAAAAGTAGTGAAATTCGAAATTCAAATCGGGTGATATATATGGATTTGGCATTTGCTCAAAGGGTAAGGAAATATTCAGACCAATTGATTCTCCTTCTGCTTCAAAAGCACCTCTGTTTCCGGCTTCCATGATTCCCGGACCACCGCCCGTGCATATGATGAATCGTTTGGGTTTTGGGAATTGTAATGACCATTCGGTAAGCATTTTGGCAAGATCTCTGGCTTCAAGGTAATATTCAGTTAATTCTCTTTGCTTATCCAAGATGCGAATCTTTTCCTCAATTGCAGGTTTATGATCTTCACTGCAGTCTTCCAAATGCGCTTTGAGTGATTCATACTCATGATGAAATTCTTTTTCCGAACGAATTCTTGCACTTCCGAAGAAGATGATCGTATTATTTATGCCATGATGCTTGAATTGTCTTTCCGGATACATGTATTCCGAAAGAATTCGAAGAGATCTTGCATCACTTGAATTCATGAATTCATCATTGTCATAGGCTTTCGGTGCTTTTTGTTCCAATCTTTTGGGTCTCATTCTATCCCCTCATAGGTAATACATGTAATACTGCATCTACGGATTTTCCCTGATGTTGTATTTTAATATTCGTTTCATCATATGAATGTTCTGATCGTACATAACCAAGTGCAATTGTCATATCTTCAAGTGAAGATATACTCGTAATCACACCGATTTGTTCATCTTCAACATAGATGAGGTCATGTTCTTCAAAGTGTGACTGTGAGCTAATTCCCATCAGTCTCTTATTTACTTTATTATAACTGTCCAGTCGAGCGATTACTTCTTGTCCGATATAACATCCCTTTTTGAAGTCAATCAAATGCAGAAGCCCAGCCTCAAGCGGATTATATGCATCACTCCATTCATGTGAATATATTCCTTGCCCTGCAAGAATGCGTTCACGATTCCAATCATTAGAGAATAACTCGGGTATGTCTTTTTGACTTGAGAAATAATCAAGTAAACCATTCTCTTTTTGATCTATGATGAGAAACTGTAATTCATGAATGGGCATGGAGCGTATTGCAAAACGGTTGGAATCTGATTTTGATATTGCGGAATGCATCGGGAGAGTCAATAAATCACCTCGAATGAATTGGGAAACGAAATCTAAACTCTCGGGACCATGAATTGTTACCATCTCTACATCATTAGTCATGATGGTAAAGCGAATATTCTCCATGATGATATATTTCTTGAGCCATGAAATTACTTGCTGCTCATTGCCTGGTGAAGTAAGAATCAGTGTATGGTCAATGCGATTGATGACGGTGATGACATCAATGATTCGCCCTTTCTCATTTGTAAGTATTGTTTGCTTTCCCATTTGAGATTGGAGATTCAAACAACCATTTGTTGAAAGTCTATGAATGAGATCAAGTACTTCCTGTCCATCGGCTTGTATGATACCCGGAATACCATTTCTAGACCACCATAATCCGGGAACTTCGATGTTTTGTAATATGTCTTGTAAATTCATGTGTAGTAAGTTAGAATCAAATGAAAATTGTAATTTATGGCGTTTATTGACGAATATAATTTAAAAAATTGACTATGACATCCCATAAACTCTTACTTGGCATCACTTCCATCATTGTGTTTTGCAGCTTGCTCACAAATCCTTCTCTCAATGCAGAATCCGGATATTGGAGAGTCTTTTTTAAAGACAAAGGAAATGAAGTCGTAACACCGGGTTCAAATCTATGGTATAAAACCATGGCTTTACACTCCCAAAAATCTATTGACAGAAGAAAAAAGAATAATCCTAAAGCGCAAATCATCACAAATGCTGATGCTCCGGTAAACAGTGATTATTTAAATGCAGTTTCCAAACTATCGGATTCTGTCTTGCTTACATTACGATGGTACAATTATGCTGTTATCAAAACAGATTCTTTAAGGATGGAAAGTATCAAAAAGCTTTCATATGT
>JBIKKD010000283.1:0-5183 GCA_044360565.1 Kapaibacterium sp. (SeqCode) | reverse complement strand
TATTGTTTGTGTCCATCTCATTTGTAGATCTTTCGATAAATTCTTGCATGATCATTCTCCTTGGAACATTGGATGAATTCGATGACCTATCGTCATTTCGAAAAGTAGTAGCTGATTGAACCATTCAATCCTTTCAATGAGTGAGAAAAAATATTGTCTGCCATTTTAACAGTATCTGACACTTTTACTTGACACTTTGACATTGCAATGTCATTTTGTCTGTTTTTCCTGTCAAATTTTCTGTTTTCAATCGTCAATCTCTGACTATGGGGTATAAAGGAATTTTTATGCCAAACTTTTCTGCATTCCCCAGAGCCCGCTTATAACCTGCATCTGTATGTCTTAGTATGCCCATCAATGGGTCATATGTGAGGACTCTCTGCAACCTTTGCTCAGCTTCGAAAGTTCCGTCAGCAACTATAACCATACCTGAATGAAGTGAAAGACCCATTCCGACTCCTCCGCCATGATGCAGAGAAACCCATGTAGCGCCACCAAGCGTATTCAATGCAAAATTTAGAAATACCCAGTCGGCAATGGCATCTGAACCATCGAGCATTGCTTCTGTTTCTCTATAAGGTGAGGCAACCGAGCCGCAATCCAAGTGATCTCTTCCAATGACGATAGGCGCGGACACTTTGCCATCTCTCACAAGATCATTGAATAATTTTCCGGCTTTTGCTCTTTCGCCATAATTGAGCCAGCAAATTCTTGCAGGCAAGCCCTGATAGCCGATTCTTGATTGAGCATTTTTTATCCAGCGATGAAGTCCTTCATGCTCCGGAAACAATTCCATAATTGCCTGATCAGTTACAGCAATATCTTGCGGATCACCGGATAAAGCAACCCATCTGAATGGTCCATTTCCATCGCAGAACAATTGTCTGATATATGCCGGTACGAAACCCGGAAAATCAAATGCATTCTCAACACCCGCTTTATCTCTTGCCACACCACGCAAATTATTTCCATAATCAAAGACAATTGCACCTCGTTCTTGGAAAGCAAGCATTGCTTTGACATGTTCACCGATAGAATGATGTGTTTTCTCGAGATATGTTACAGGATCTGATCCCCTCAATTCATCAGCTTCTGCTTTGGAGATTCCTGCAGGATAATACCCATTCAAAGGATCATGAGCTGCAGTCTGATCGGTTACGACATCAGGAATAACATTTCTTCGTACGAGTTCCGGTAGAATTTCAGCGGCATTTCCGACAAGACCAATTGATAGTGCTTTTCTTTCATTGACGCATTCTTGCACTTTTTGCAAGGCCTCATTCAAATCATGAATCTTCACATCGCAATATCCATCATGAATGCGTTTATCAATTCGCGTTTCATCGATTTCAATGCATAATGCAACAGCCCCATTGAATGTCGCTGCAAGTGGTTGTGCTCCGCCCATTCCGCCAAGTCCGGCGGTAAGTACGAAACGACCGTATAAATCGCCACCGAAATGCTGTCTGGCACATTCAGCGAATGTTTCATAGGTACCTTGCACGATCCCTTGCGTACCGATATAAATCCAACTTCCGGCTGTCATTTGACCATACATCATGAGTCCCAATTCATCGAGTCTTCGGAACTCATCCCAATTGGCCCAATTTCCAACAAGATTTGAATTTGCTATGATCACTTTTGGAGCATTTTCATGTGTTGGTACAATGCCTACGGGTTTACCCGATTGAACCAGCAAAGTTTCATCAGGACTCATGGATCTGAGTGAATCCAGAATTGCCTGCAAAGAAGCGTGATTTCTGGCCGCCTTGCCATATCCACCATAGACAATCAATTTTTCTGGATGCTCGGCAACCTCAGGATCCAAATTGTTTTGAATCATTCTATAAGCGGCTTCGATTTGCCAATTGGCACAATGTAGCTCGGAACCACGAGGTGATCTGATATTTGACATAATGATAATCCTAAAAAACAATGGGAGGCTTTAACCCCTCCCAATCATAAAAAGTTCATTATTTATCCATCGGCGAAGCAATGAGCGGTGGTTTCGGAAAATCGCTCTCCAAAGGTCTGAATTCAATGTCCTCAAAAAGTAAATCAGGAATAATCAGTGAAGCAGACACGAATTGTGAACCACCGGTCAAGAATGATGAAACCACGGATGAAGCCAGAAGATTATATGCACGACTTTTCTTTCCGACCAACATAATATCCTTGAATGATGCCGGGCCGAGTCCTGCCAATTCACCACCACGGACTCTTTCTTCTCTTCCATCCGGAAATACTTTATATGCTTCAAGCACAGTCAATTTTGAATCTCCTTGAGCAAATGGAAATTCACCTGAGGTTTGCTCATATAGCACGGTATAGAGAATATTCTGATTCAATGCTTTACGAATGATAATACCATAGGGCAATTCTCTGGCTTTGCAAAGGGACATCATCTTGGCTTTCATCGCCTTCGAATCAACTTCCTTTTTCTTGTCGGTTGATGTCAATTGCATAACCCCATAGATTGGCGCACCGCCGCGGGAGTGACCATTTGAAGAACGAATTCTTTTTGTGGGAGTACGACCCGATAACAATGTTTTGAGATATCCTTTTTCAACAAGATTCACTGATTGTGCAGGCGTTCCTTCATCATCAATCGCATAATGTCCAACCAAGGAAGTACCATCATGTTTTTGCAATCCGGGATTATCTGTCACTGATAAATATTCCGGCAATACTCTCCCACCAATCTTATTTTGAAATGCTGTATATCTATCATTGTCTTGCACACCTCGGTCGGTCAAGGGAGGTCTTTGCACAATGCATTGCGGTGCAAATATCTGGGCAAAGATCTCATTTGCGGCTTGTCCTTCCACCATGATAGGACCCGAATATGCTTCTTCCAATTTTGCGGACGCATATGCTTGTTCAAAGGATTGAATAAGAGACATCGTGGACTTTGACAAAGAATCTTTACCGGGCAAATCACCGAATGAGCGTGCATATGCAGTATATGTTTCTGCGATTGGCATACCATCGAGGCATTGACCCGAAGCAATGATTTCAATACCTGTCATATGCTTGGTTTTGATGAATTCTCTGCCTTCAGTATTGACATATAGTATGGTTTCAGGCAGATTTTCAATGCTAACCGTACTTGAAGCAATTGTTGGATGATTGAGGAAAGATGATGACAATTCCTTTACGAGCGATTGCACTTTTTCCAAGTCAAATGGAGCAAATTCCTCAGCATCTTGAAAAATCGAAGGACCTTGTGGTATAAAATCATGTGTGGTATCTGTACGCAATCTATTTTTGATTGCCGCTTCTTTTTTCGCATGCAATTCCGAGGATTGTTTATAGCATGCATCCGTGGCAAGCCATAATTCTCGGCGAAGTGATGCATAGTCCAATTCAATCGGAATGCGTCTATTTCTAAATGACTCCTCATCATCACCACTTCCGAAGAAGCCCAAGCTCACATCAAAAAAATTGGTATTGTCGAATTTGGGATTACCCACTCGGATACCAACTGTCAAAACAGCTGACATTCCTTTTCTTGTATTGATGATGCCACCAAGAGATGCCTTTGCAGATTCACTATTCCGCATTGTGAGCATATACTCCACATAATAGGGCTTCTGCAATGATTCAACTTGCAATTCAGACAATGCCCTTTTGGCTTCATCACGCATTGCACGCATCAAATCCTCATGGGGTTTTGCTTGCAATCCTATGATGGAAGCGAAGAATAGGATGAGAATATGAAAATATCTTGTTGACATGTGTGATCCAATTGGAATAATAAGTGTGCAAAGATACGAAAGCACTTGTTATTGCTTTTGATCGGTACCGTGAATATATCTTCTCAAAGAAACAATCCGCCTGACCGGTTCAACGCCTTTTTGATACATGATCGACTCATTTTTCACCATTCCTACTCCTTTTGACAGCCAAACATGATTCTCAAATGAGACATTTCCGGGAGCATTGAATAATGAAACATAATAATAACATGAAAAAGAGCCGGCAGGCACAGTGATTTTGGCTGCTGTATCTTTCACCTCAACCTTCACGCCATTTGCCTTATATGTCTCCCCTTTGGTTGCCGGATACTTATATGTGAGGCTGAATACAGGTACATCGGTGGTATCCTCAGGGTCCTGGGGCCAACTATAAATCCCTTTTGCACGGACCGTATACCAAGTCCCACCTTTGGGAGTCGAGATGGTACGAATGAGTGAACATGGGTTACTGTCGAGCATTGTAGAACCATGCACATACAGTGTATCACCCGAAGGAAATGGAAAATCCGCATTCGGCTCAAGAAATTTCCCCGTATTCACATCTTGATAAGAAATATCAAAAAACCATGCGGAATTAGGTGTCAAGGGCATCATCAATGTATCATCTCTTTCTCGAAGCGGATGTTTCATTGTGTTTACCGTCGAAATCTGTTTTGAATCATTTTTTTCAACAGATTCTTCGGAACATCCGCCTATGAACAATGCAATACAGCATATCATGGAGTATGAAAGGATGGAAAAGGCATTTGTTTTCATGTAATTGTACTCATTGTTCTTGGCAAATTACGGCTATGTTTCAAGCCGAGAAAGTGCTTTTTTTCCCGTATCTTTGCGCGCAGCATAACCTCTTTCATTGCAAATACTTCAATGTCCGAAAGTAAACACAAACAGAACACGATAGGCCTGAATTCAATTGCAGTTCATACAGGCACTATTCATGATGCATTTGGCGGAGTGAATACTCCCATACAACCTTCAACTGCCATTGAGTATTTGAGTGGTAATGGTAATATTCCCTATCCCAGGAATTTCAATATTCCCAATCATGAGGCGGTTTCCAAGAAAATAGCAGCATTGGAAGGTGGAGAGTCGGCAATTGTTTTGGCTACGGGCATGTCTGCAATTGCAGCAGGAATATTGGCAATTGCCAAACCGGGCGATCATATTCTCATGCAAAACAATATCTATGGCGGTACAAGAGCATTTGTTGAAATGCTAAGAGAAAAACACAATATTAATGTGACATTGATTACTTCCATGACTCCGGAGTCATTGGCGCAAAGTATCACCAAAGAGACCGTTCTGGTGTATTTGGAAACTCCCACAAATCCTTTGTTGGAGATCATTGATATCGCGCTTATAACTCAATGGGCCAAAGACAATGGCATTCTCACGATGATTGACAATACATTCGCATCACCCGTG